>JACQRS010000120.1 GCA_016206385.1 Candidatus Rokuibacteriota bacterium
CAATGCCCATCTGTCCCTGGCGGCCTGGCGGGAGCCGGGGGCTGTCCTGCTCGTCTCCTGTTATGAGCTCGGCCACCAGCCGCTGGGGGTGGCCTCGCCCCTCGGCTTCCTGGAGCGGGCGGGCTACGCGCCCGGGGCGCTGGACATCGCTGTCGAGCGCTTCGACCCGGACAAGATCCGGAGGGCCCGCTTCGTGGGGATCTCTGTGCCCATGCACACGGCCCTGCGCCTCGGGGTGCGGGCGGCGGAGCGGATCCGGGAGGTCAACCCGACCTGCCACATCTGCTTCTACGGTCTCTACGCTGTCCTCAACGCCGACTACCTGCTCGACCATGTGGCCGACTCGGTGATCGGTGGCGAATTCGAGGGCGCCCTCGTCGCGCTCGTCGAGGACCTCGAGGCTGGCGGCGCCGGCGATGCGGATGGGGTGAGCCGACGGGGGCGGCCGGCGCCCCCGGTGCTGAGGCGGCTCTCCTTTGCGCTCCCGAGCCGCACCGGGCTTCCCCCGCTCAAGAAGTATGCCCATCTCGAACGCGACGGGCGGCGGAGCCTGGTGGGCTACGTGGAGGCGAGCCGCGGCTGTCTCCACCACTGCCTCCACTGCCCGATCCCGCCGGTCTACGGCGGCCGGTTCTTCGTGGTTCCGGTGGAGATTGTGCGGGAGGACATCCGGCGCCTGGTCGAGGCCGGGGCGACCCACATCACCTTCGGTGACCCCGACTTCCTGAATGGCCCGGGTCACTCTCTCGGCGTGGTGAGGGCCATGCACGCCGAGTTCCCGGAGCTGACCTTCGACGTCACCGCCAAGGTGGAGCACATCCTGGAGCGCCGCGCGCTGTTTCCTGAGCTGGGCAGGCTGGGTTGCCTCTTTCTCGTCTCCGCTGTAGAGTCGCTGAGTGACACGGTGCTTGCCAACCTGGACAAGGGCCACACGCGGGCGGATGTGTACGAGGCGCTCGGCATCGTTCGGGACGCGGGAATCGCCTTCCGCCCCACCTGGGTTGCCTTTACCCCGTGGACGACGCTCCCGGACTACCTCGACGTGCTGGACTTCGTCGAGGCCGAGGGGCTCATCGACCACGTGGACCCGGTCCAGTACTCGATCCGGCTCCTCGTGCCGCCGGGGTCCAGGCTCCTTCAGAGCGCGGCGATGGCGCCGTATCTGGGCCCGCTGGTCCCGGATGCCTTGTACTACCCGTGGACCCATCCGGATCCGCGCATGGACGCGCTTCATCAGGCCGTGAGCGCCATGCTGGAAGAGGCGGCCCGGGACGCTGAGGACCCCGGCGTGACGTTCTATCGCGTGCTGAGGCGTGCCGAGACGACCGCAGGGAGAGAACCGGTGGGAGGCTCGCTCAGCCCGGCTCCCGATCGGGCCCGCCCACCGCGGCTCACAGAGCCGTGGTTCTGCTGAGCGGAGCCCACCGAGGGCCAGTTTGGCCCGCTGAAACCGGAGGTTCACGAAGGGGTGTCGGGAGTGGTACTATGAGGTCCCCGGGTAGTCAAACGGAACGGAGGTGCGAACATGGCTGAGTTGAAGGAGCGGGTTCAGAAGCTGCTCGACGACTCCGTCAACCCCGCCGTCAGCATGCACGGCGGCTACGTCGAGCTCCTGGACGTCAAGGAGAGCACGGTCTACATCCGGATGAGCGGCGGCTGCCAGGGCTGCGGCATGGCGGATGTCACGCTCAAGCAGGGGATCGAGCGGCTGATCTTCGAGGAGATCCCAGAGGTCACCGAGATCCTTGACGTGACCGACCACGCGGCCGGCGGGAACCCCTACTACACGCCAGGCAAGATGTAGCCCGCTCCCGCCGAGGGAGCTTCCGGGCCTTTCTCCGCTTCGATGTCGTCGCCTGTCCGCGAGGGTGCTCGGCGTCTCCTCCTGCTGATCCCGACCACCACCTACAGGACCGAGGCATTCATGGAGGCTGCCAGCGGCCTGGGAGTGGAGGTCGTGGCCGCCTCCGAGCGGCCCAACGTGCTTCAGGAGGCGTTTCCCGACACCCTCCTCACGCTCGACTTCCAGAAGCCTGACCTGGCCGCTCAAGAGGTGGTGGAGTTTGCCCGGAGCCGGCCGCTCGACGCCGTCGTGCCGGTTGACGACCTGACGACGGTGGTGGGAGCCGCCATCGCCCACGCGCTCCGGCTGCCCTCCAACTCGGTGGAGTCCGCCTCGGCGGCCCGCAACAAGCACGTCATGCGGACGCTCCTGGGCCGGGCCGGCGTGCCTGAGCCCCGCTTTCAGCTCTTCTCCGTCGACGATGACCCCACGAAGGTGGCCGGCCAGGTCCCCTATCCCTGCGTGGTGAAGCCCACCGTGCTTTCGGCCAGCCGGGGCGTCATCCGCGCCGACGATCCGGCCGGATTCGTCGCAGCATTTCGGCGGCTCGAGGCGATCCTGAGAAGCCCGGAGGTGTCGGCCCTGGGCGGGGAGACGCGCCAGGTGCTGGTGGAGAGCTTCATTCCCGGCGAGGAGGTTGCCCTCGAGGGGTTGCTCGTGAACGGCGAGCTTCGGGTCCTCGCCCTCTTCGACAAGCCCGACCCCCTCGACGGGCCGTTCTTCGAGGAGACGATCTACGTGACGCCCTCCCGGTTGCCGGGGGAGACGCAGGCGGGGATCGCCGACTGCACGGCCCGGGCCGCCCACGCCCTCGGCCTCCGTCACGGCCCGGTCCACGCCGAGCTCAGGGTGAACGAGAACGGTCCCTGGATCATCGAGATTGCGGCCCGCTCCATCGGCGGCCTCTGCTCCCGCACCCTCCGCTTCGGCACCGGCATGTCGCTGGAGGAGCTGATCCTCCGCCACGCCCTCGGCATGGAGATCCCCACCCTCGAGCGGGAGCGGCGACCCGCCGGCGTGATGATGATCCCGATCCCGCGCGCCGGTGTCCTGGAAGAAGTCCGGGGACGGGATGACGCACTCCAGGTGCCCGGCATCGAGGAGATCGCCATCACCGCTCACCTTGGACAGGAGCTTGTGCCGCTGCCCGAGGGATGGCAATACCTCGGCTTCATTTTCGCGAGAGCCGGCTCCCCCGAGGACGTCGAGACCGCGTTACGCGAAGCTCACCGGCGGCTCGAGTTCGTCATCCGAGACCCCCGGGCCTCCGCCCGGTGACCCCGGCCCCGTCCTTCCTCGATCGGACCACGGGAGGACTGACAGTGTCGAACACCATGCGAGCGGTGGTGACGCCGCACCCGGGCGATTACGACGTGATGGAGTTAAGGGAAGTCCCAGTGCCCTCGCTTCGTCCTCGAGAGGTCCTTGTGCGCAACTTCGCCTCGGGCGTGTGCTTTCATGATCACCTTATTCGGGTCGGCGTCATGAAGCGGGGGATCACGTTCCCCCTCATACTCGGACACGAGGGCGCGGGGATCGTGGAAGCCATCGGTCCCGAGGTGCACTCGCTCAAGCCCGGCGAGCGGGTGGCGTGTACCCAGTGGACGGAGGCGTGCGGCATGTGCCGGTTCTGCCGAACGAACCGCGAGCCGTTGTGCGCGGAGCGTAAGCTCTTCGGGCACGACCGCGACGGAACCTATGCCGAATTCTTCAAGATCCAGGCGGATTCATTGTTGCGCCTCCCGGCAGAAATTCCATTTGAGGAAGGCGCGATTCTCTCCTGCGCGATCGGAACGGTGCTTGCAGCGATTCGCGACGTGGGACGGACGCAGGCCGGTGAACGCCTGCTCGTGACAGGGGCGGGTGGTGGCTTGGGCGTCCACGCAATACAGGTAGGAAAGCTGTGCGGCGCGGTCGTCATTGCTGAAACCTCCTCCGTGGAGAAGGTGCCGCTTATCCGCCAGCTGGGGGCGGATGAGGTCGTCGTCTCCGAGACTGGACGCTTCGCCGATGAAGCGCGCCAAGTGGCAGGTGGCGAGGG
>JACQRS010000123.1 GCA_016206385.1 Candidatus Rokuibacteriota bacterium
CCCCAGGGACGGCTCATCCACCACCAGGATGTTGGGCGCCGACATCAAGGCGCGCGCGATGGCGAGCATCTGCTGCTCGCCCCCGCTCATGCTTCCCGCGAGCTGGTTCCGCCGCTGCTCCAGGACGGGGAACGCCTCGAAGCAGAACTGCCGGTTGCGCTCGACATCCCGGCGAGCCTCCGCCCGGTACGCGCCGAGCAGCAAGTTCTCGGCCACCGTCAGCTTAGGGAAGAGCCGGCGCCCTTCCGGCACCAGCGTGATGCCCAGCTTCACGATCTCATCGGGCGACTTCCCCACCAGCGGGACGCGCCGCCCGTCCGTCTCGAGGAAGACCTCGCCCGCGTCGGGCCGGACGAGGCCCATGATGCACTTGAGGAGCGTGCTCTTGCCGTTGCCGTTGGTGCCCAGCAGAACGACCGTCTCCCCTTCGTTCACCTGCATCGAGACGCGGTGAAGCACCCGCACGCCGCCGTACCCCGCGTCCAAGTCTTTGACGATAATCCTATTCGCCAAGGTATGCCTTCTCCACTTCTTTGTTCTCCGCGATCGCCTGGGGGGTGCCCTCCGCGATCTTCGCCCCCGCGTCGAAGACCACGATGCGCTCCGAAAAGCGCATCACCGCCCGCATGATGTGCTCGATCATGATGATCGTGATGCCGTCCTCGTTCAGCTTGAACAGGATGGCGAGGATGTCGTCCACCTCAGCGCTCGAGAGCCCCGCCATGGCCTCGTCCGAGATCAGGAGCTTCGGCTTCGCCGCCATGGCCCGCGCCAGCTCCAGCTTCCGCATCTCGATCTGGCTGAGGCCTGCGGGTGTGATGTGAGCCTTGGACTCGAGCCCCATCAGGCGGAGGATCTCCCTGGCGTCCCCCGCCGCTTCGTCGCCACCGGAGCGTGCGTGGGCCGCGTACTCCAGCGGGATGCACAGGTTCTCCAGCAGCGTCATGCTGGTGAACGGCTTGGGGATCTGGAAGCTCCGCGCGATGCCCAACCGGGTCCGCTGGTAGGCCGGCATCTCGGTCACGTCGGTCCCGCGGAACAGGATGCGGCCGCCGTCGTTCCGGAGGGCGCCGGAGATGCAGTTGATGAGCGTGGTCTTGCCGGAGCCGTTCGGGCCGATGAGCCCGAAGCGCTCGCCTTCCCTCACCTCCAGGCTCACGTTGCTGAGCGCCTCAAACCCGCCGAAGCGCTTGGTCACGTTGTGGACTTCGAGCAGGGGGTCAGCCATCAGCCGCGCTTCCCCTTCGTGACCCTCCGGACGAGCCCGATGATCCCCTCCGGAGCCAGGATCACGAACGCTACCAGGATGATGCCCACGATCAGCAAGTTCAGCGCCGACGAGATGGTCACGGTCGCGACCTGCTGCGCCGTCCCCAGCAACACGGCCCCGAGCACCGGCCCTGCCCACGTCGTCGTGCCGCCGATCATCGGCATGGCCAGGCTGTTCACGGCGTAGTCCAGGTTGAACGCCGACGACGGCTCGACGTACGTCACGTAGTACGGGAATGGCGCGCCCGCCACGCCCATCAGGACCCCGCTCACGGTCGTCGCGACGAGCTTCAGCTTCAGCGTGGGGACGCCCATGCACTCGGCCGCCTCCTCGTTGTCCCGAATCGCCGCGAGCCCCCGGCCGACCCGGGAGTTCTCGATCCACCACGCCACGGTCACCGCGACCACGGCGAGGACCACCATCACCGCGAACAGGAACTCCACGTAACTGGTGAAGAACGGCACGGTCTTGGGGCGGATGATGTAGATGCCGCGGGCGCCGCCGACGTACTCCCAGTTGATGAACATGGTCTGGAGCACCACGGCCAGCGCCAGCGTCGCGATGGCGAAGAACACCCCCCGCAACCGGAGCGTCAGGTAGCCGATGCCCAAGCCGAGAAGGCCGGACACGAGGCCGCCGGCCACGACCAGCACGACAAGGGGTGCCGCTGCGGCCTTGATGAGCACCACCGAGGTGTACGCCCCGAGCGCGAAGAACGCGGCGCTGCCGAAATTCACGTATCCGGTGTACCCGCCGAGAATGTTCCACGCCGTGGCAAGCACCACGTATTGGAGGATCACGTATGCCGCAAAGTAGTAGTACTGGTTCTGGATTACCCGCGTGACAAGCGCGCCCAGCACCACAACGGCGAGCATGGAGGCCAGAAAAACCCTTCGCTGCACTCCCTACCTCCCGAACAGGCCGGCCGGCCGCACCGCCAGCGTGAGCAAGAGGACACCGAACGACACGGCGAGCGCCCACGACGGCCCGTAGAAGGTGGACGTCAGGCTCTCCACCACGCCCAGGATGAGGGCGGCCACGAACGTGCCGCCGATGTTGCCCAGACCTCCCAGCACCGCGATCGCGAAGACCCGGCCGATATACTCGCGGTTCATCGAGGGCTCCACGGGCCCGATCATGATGAGCAGCGCACCGGCGAGGCTTGCCGTCGCGATCGCGAGCCCGAAGGCGAGGGTCTTGATGCGGATCGGGTTCGCACCCATCAGCCGGAGGGCCAGGCTGTCCTGCGCCACCGCCTGGATGGCGCGGCCGTAGAAGGTCTTCGAGAGGAAGAGATAGAGTGCCAGCGTGAGCCCCATCCCCACGAGGCAGGGCACCAGGAGGCGGAACGCGATCCCGACGGGTCCGATGTGGACCGATTCGCCGATATAGGCCGCCTCCACCAAGCGGTAATCGACGCCGTACTGGAGGAGGAGGACCACCTCGACGATGAAGAGGATCCCGAAGAAAAACACCAGCCCGCGCAGGGACTCCTCCCCCTTTTTCTCAAAGCTGTTGTAGTAGATGCGGTAGACAGCGACCCCGAGTGCGAAGAAGACGGGGGTGAAGAGCAGCCCGGCCACGATGGGGTCGAGCCCGAGGGAAGTATTCATCGCGTAGGCCGCATAGGAGCCGAGGATGACGAACACGGGGTGGGCGATGTTCACGACGTCCAACAGGCCGAAGGCCACGGAGATCCCCAGGCTGACGGCCGCGTAGAAACCGCCGAGCAGGATCCCCGCGATGATGGCGTTCAGGAGCAGATCGACGGAGAACACGACGCGCTCCCGCCCAAAGGAGAAGGGCGCGCGCCCCGACGGGGGCGCGGCCCTTGCTCCGGGCGGGTCACGGGCTTACGGCTTCGCCTTGGCGTACGGGTAGATCAGCGCGCCGGACTTCCACTGCGCGGGGTAGAGCACGACACGCTTGCCGGGCTTCATGAACTGCTCGATGTCCGTCCCCGTGACGTTCTGGAACTGGATCTGGAGCACGCGGGATGTCGCCCACTCGCCGTTGGGGCCGAACTGCACCTTGCCGACGATGGTGTCAAACGTGTTGGTGCGGATGTGCTCCATCACCTTCTTCTGGTCCAGGCTCTTGGTGGCCTCGATGGCCTGCCCCAAAACCTGGACATACGCGTAGGCCCAGGGCGGCAGGTAGTGGCCGAGCGGGTCCACGCCGGCCTCCTTGGCCTTCGCCTGGTACTTCCTCAGGAACTCTTCGATCCCGGGGAACTTCAGGGTGGGCTCCGGCACCCAGAAGTCGTAGTTCACGAGCCCGTTCAGCTTCGGGCCGAGCTTGGTCATGAACGCGGCGAACTGGAGGCCGACCATGCCGCCCCCGAAGAGCTTGGGCGTCAGGCCGACTTCGTGCGCCGCCAGGACCATGCCGACCGAATCCGGCGGATACGACGCCACGAACACGATATCCGGGTTCGTCGCCTTGATCGCCCGCGCGATCGGCGTGTAGTCCACCGTGGCCGGCGGGTAGGTGCTATCGTAGACGATCTTCAAGCCGAACCTCTTGACCTGCTCCCTGGCGCCGGCGAGGGCGTTGTGGGGGTACTCGGCATCGGCACCCACGAGCGCGACGGTCGTGGGCTTGGGAGTCTGCTTCGCCGCGATCTCAAAGAAGCCCTGGGACCAGTCCACCGCCGGGTTCGGCCCTGCGGGCATAATCTGGAAATACCCGTGGTACTTGAATTTCTCGTTGTTCGCGAGCCCGAAGAGCCCCATGAACACGAGCCCGCGCTCCATGACGATGGGCATCGCAGGAGCGATGAGGTTCGTGCCGTACCCGGAAACGACGAAATCCACCTTGTCGACGTCCAGCAGCTTCGTGTAAATCCCGGGCACGGTTGCCGGCTTGGTCTGGTCGTCGTAGTAGACCAGCTCCACCTTCCGGCCGAGGAGGCCACCCTTCTTGTTGACATCTTCGGCCCAGATCTGCATGGACATAAGGGCGGGCTTCCCATTGGCGGCAAGGCCTCCGGTCAGCGCCATGCCAAGGCCGATGCGGATCGGCTGAGCCGTTTGGGCCGCGCTGATCGCCGGGGCCCACGCCTCAGCCACGAGCACCATGGCGATGAGGGCCCCGATCCAACTCCACCTTCGAGTCCTGCACTTCCCAGGTCGCATCATCTGTCCCCCCCTCACTCGGTCCCCGTCATGTTCGAGCGTGCTTGTGGTCCCGATTCAATCAGCCCGTGAGCCCGTCCTCACCTCCCTCCGCAACGACACACCGGCCAGGGTTCGCCCCGCAAGGTCGCTTGGGTCGTCGGGACACGGCAGTGGTGACGGCGGGAATCCTACTGGACAACGCCCTCCCCGTCAAGGGTCCGACCGGCCTCCAGGGCCCCCGGGGTGAGCGGGCCGGCCACGCGCGTCGGGGTCAGGCGCCGCCCCCGGCGTGGAGCATCCCCCAGAGGTTCAGCCCCACGAAGGCCAGGATGGAGATGAGCGAGAAGACGAAGTAGCCCACCCAGATGGCCTCCTGGCGCGTGAGCCGCCAGCGCCTCACCGCCCGGCGGCCCAGCTCGTAGCGGAAAAACTGCCAGGCGTCCTGCCTGAGCGTGGGGAGCCCCAGCAGATCCACCAGGATGTGGTAGCCGTCCATCTCGAGAAAGCAGAAGGGATAGAGGCTCACGAACAGGGCCTGCAACTGGAGCACCCCGGAGGCGGCGGTGAAGCTCTGGAGCAGCCCCGGCGGCATCTGGGTCGCCGCCCAGAGGTAGAGGCTGCCCAGGTAGAGATGGATCAGCGTCCCCGACAGCGCGGTGACCACCCGGGCCCGCCGGCTCGCCATGAAGATGTCGGTGACGTCCACGAAGAAGGTGGGCACGAAGCCGTGGAGCATCGTGAAGCCGTATTCGCGGACGCGCCGGCGGTAGTGGACGCAGGCCAGCCCGTGGAGGATCTGATGGACAGCCAGCGTGACGAACAGCAGGAGCTTGACCAGGAGCAACGAGAGGAGCGGGTGCTGGGCCAGGGGCGCCGCGATCTCGGCGGCGTCGCGCCAGAGGCGGACCGCCGAGACGGCGCCGAGGGCGATGAGGAGCAGGCCCACCGCCACGCAGGGCGGCGTGAAGAGCAGGCGGCCGCCCCAGCGGTACAGGCGCTCGAAGGTGGCGTGGATACCCCGGCTCGAGAGCGTGAGATGCTCCAGCGCCCGAAGGGTGGCCTCCGCAGCCCGGGCCGCGGGGTTCCGGCGGTGACGGGCCAGCGTCTCGCGGAGCCGGGAGGCCGGGCGCATGGTGAGAAGCTCGGCCCGCCGGAGCTTGGCGATGAGGGCGGGGATGATGTCGAAGTCGAAGGCCCCGTAGCGGAGCACGTAAGCGGTGGCGAGGTCCTGGAGGGAGGTGCGCCCGTCCATCCGATCCCAGAGGAAGCGCTCCGGCTCGGTGAGGAGCAGGTAGCGCTCGGTGGCCCGGTTCTTCAGGACGTAGGTCGCGCGGTCGGTTCGGGAGGCGAGCTGGGCCAGCTCCCACTGGGTCTCCGGGACGCGCTGGGGCTTGTGCTGGAGATACGCGAGCGCGCTCGGGACCTCACGGATCTCGAACCCTTCGTCGTCGTCCCGCCGAACGAGGAGCTCGAGCTTCGACTGGCGAGCCAACGCTCTCAGCCGGGAAACTTGTGCTCGATGTCCAGCCCCGTGGCCTCCAGCCCCCACCGGGTAACCTCGGCCACCAGGCTGCCAGTGTCCCGGAGGCGCTGGATAAAGACACGGACAAGCTGGTAGAACAAGGCGGCAGCGGTCGAGGGGCTGACCTCGATGAGCTGGTGGAGGT
Source organism: Candidatus Rokuibacteriota bacterium (assembly GCA_016206385.1). Lineage (GTDB taxonomy): Bacteria > Methylomirabilota > Methylomirabilia > Rokubacteriales > CSP1-6 > JACQWB01. The sequence continues at coordinate 6,057 of JACQRS010000123.1, forward strand.
TGTCGCGGTCGAGGGAGAGCAGCACGGTTTCCATCTCGGCCTGCACCGTGGCGGAGCGCGGAGATTGGTCGAAGAGGCTCATCTCGCCGAAGAACTCGCCGGGGCCGAGCCGCGCCAGCACCTGCTCCACCCGGCCCATGACCGGCTTTGAAATCACCACGCTTCCCTCGCGGATCAGGAAGAGCTCCTGGCCCGGGTCCCCTTCCCGGAAGAGCACCTCGCCTTTCCGGAGCCGGCGCTCTCGCAGCCGACGCGAGAGGGTTCCGAGGTGAGGCTCGGCGATCTCTTTGAACAGGGAGACGCTGCGGAGGAAGTCGAGGTCGCTCCGGTTGGCCACGGCGCCTCCCGAACGGCCTACGTCGCCCAGCGCTTCACCAGGGCGGCCTCCAGGACTCGCGCCCGGTGGTGGGAAGGCGTGCTCCCCAGCTTGGCCAGGGCCTGCAGCACGGCGGCCTGCTCTTCCTGGCTCAACGCGTATCGGTCCAGCACGGCCTCGGGAGCGCGCACGAGTTCAGTAAGAAAGTCCGGGTCGATCATGGCCCGGCCAACCAGCTCGCGAAGCCCCGGCTGCCCCATGGGCGTCTCGTCCGCCGCTCCGGTCACGAGTGCGCGGACCCGGACTCGTCGCCGGAGGCAAGCGCCTCGGCGACGCAACGAAGGACTTCGTCCAGCTGAAACGGCTTGGCGAGGACGAAGTCCACCCGGCTGGCGACCAACTGGGCCGGTTCAATCTGACTCGCCCAGCCCGTGATGAACCCCACCGGGCGGTGGCTCCGCCGCTTCAGGATCTCCGCGACCTCCCAGCCCGACATCCCCGGCATCGCGATGTCGGTGAGCACGAGGTCGAAGCCGTCGGCCTCCCACTCCGCCAGGCCCGTTGGCCCGTCGGCGGCCTCCACCACCGTATGGCCCTGGGCCTGCAGGAACTCCCGGAGAACAGCCCGCACCTCGGGCTCGTCGTCGATGATGAGGATCTTCCCGCGGCGGGGCGACCACGGGCGGGACACCTGCGCTTCTTCCGCGACGGCATCCGCCCGGACCGGAAAGCGCAGGGTGAAGGTGGTCCCCTTGCCCTCCTCGCTGTCGAGCGTGATCTCGCCGCGGTGGCGCTGGACGATTCCCCAGACGACGCTCAGGCCCAGCCCGGTTCCGCGCGTCCCCTTCGTCGTGAAGAAGGGCTCGAAGGCCCGCCGGCGCACCTCCGGCGACATGCCGCGGCCGGTGTCCTCGACCGTGACCCGGGCCCGGTCGCCCTCCTGAGCAGCGGTGAGGCGCAGCTGCCCGCCCTGAGGCATGGCCTCCAGGGCATTTAGGACGAGGTTCGTGAAGGCCTCCCTGAGCTCTACGGGATCGCCTGCGATCGGGGGCACGGGCTCCGCCTGGATCACGATCTCGTGGGTCGCGCCCACCGCCTCGGATCTGTGCTCCCAGCTCGTCCGTGTCAGCTCGCGGACCTCTCCCAGGATCTCGCCGAGATCCAGCCGCACGTGGGGATGGGCGGAGCGGGTGCGGGTGAAATCCTGGATCTGCTGAACCGTACGCGCCCCCTCCAGCGCCGCCTGCTCGATGACGCGAAGCTGGCGCATGAGACTGCGCTCGATCCCCTCCAGGCGCAGGAGCAGCTGGGTCCGGCCGAGGATCGCGGTCAGCATGTTGTTGAAGTCGTTTGCGAGCCCGCTCGCAAGCTGGCCGAAGGCCCTGAGCCGCTCCGCCTGGATCAGGCGCTCCTGCGCCACCTGAAGCTGGCGGTTGGCGGTGATCGTGTCGTGCAGGAGGTCCCAGAAGAAGCGCAAGCTGCCCGCTCCGATGACCTCCACGCCCGCCGGCTTGGCGCGCAGCAGCTCGTTCAGGACAGCGGAGCGGCCCGTGACCTCGAGGACCAGGTCCACAGGGTAGGCGAACACGTCCAGGTGATGCGTGGCGGTGGGAATCCCGCGGGCCTTGGCGATCGCCAGCGCCGGCGCATCCGGGCGCGGATCCACAACCACCGCGACCTCACCGACCGGCCAGGCGAGGATGAGGTCGAGGAGGGCTGAGCCACCCTTTCCGCCCCCTACGATCCCGATCCGCACCTGCCCTGAAGATTGATCCGCGCCGAGCTTCATCCGTGGTTTCCCTTTCTGCCCTCCCGTCGATCCAGACTGCTACAGGGCTGAGCAACTACACCACATTGTAGCGCCTCTCCGATGAAGACGCGAGCCTGGCGGGAGTCCGCAGGCAGAACGCGGCCAGTCCTTAGTCCGATCGGTGGAGGAGAGCTGGTGACCCCGGCGGGATTCGACCGACCTTGGACACAGGAATTTCAAGGGGTTATGCGGACGGCGTGCGCGTCCAGGGAATCGAGATCCCCTCGAGCCGTTTAGACCGTATCGGGGTCGTCGTGTGCCCGGCTAAATGGTGTTCGTTTCCGCCTGGGCTTTCTCTGGTTCGGCAAGGTCGAGGCCATCAACGGCAACATCCGAGCCATGCTCCGGCGTGGGCGCGGCTACCGGAATCACGAGTCCTTGCTCCTCAGAGTGCAAAAGGCTACGCGGAGCGGCGCCGTCTCAGGAGAGCGGCATGAACACTGAGTCCGTTACAGATTCTGTGGTAGAGCGGGTTTGTCATGAGGTGCGAAATACGCGCCGGATCCGGCTCACCTCGGCCGGCGTTATGGATCTCAGGCTTGAGCTGTCGCCAGGGCCTCTGATCTCCACCCCTCGGTTGCCATTACTTCCCAAGCACTGCGTCTTTTAGGGTCTTTGCCACTCTGAACCTCAGGACCCGTTTGGCCGGAATTTTGATCGGTTCGCCGGTCTGCGGGTTGCGCCCCATGCGGGCTTTCCGGTGGACCAGGACTAGCCTGCCGAATCCAGGGAGGACGAAGCCGGTCTTGGCCTCTTTGGTCGCCAGAGTCATCAGGGTGTCCAGGACCATTTTCACCTGCTTCTTCGAAAGCTCCGACTTCTGGGCGAGATAGACAATGATGGCGGCCTTGGTCATCATCTTTGCCATAAGTGCGTCCTCCTCTGTTCCTACTGCTCCCCACTCTAACGCTCGGTTCCGATCGCTCGAACTCAACGCTCGATGCGGAGGCAGGGATGCACAAAGGGGTCTGCGGGCAAGTTACAGCACACAACACAACCGATGTCAATGGAAGCCTGCCGTCTTGCCGTCTGGAAGAGGGCGTGTCATCCGTGAAATGATGGTTGCGGGGGGCCCGCACTTACCGATATCGCTAACTCTGGCCTTTCAGGGTGACCTCATTTAGCCTGCAACGCGCCAACCACACTTTTCACCCAACGCCAGGGGGGTGGCCAAGCCAGGCGCTCCTTGCCCGGCGCATTTCTTCCTCCGTGCCGCCGAGAACAATCTGGCTCCTACTGCGCCGCTATTGGCCGCACATTCGGCAACGCCTTGCCATTAACGCACCGACCAAAGCCGGCAGGTCACGTGCAGGCGCGACGGGTCACTACCGCCTTTGAGGGGAGCGCTCCGCAAGCAGACTCTTGGCGCGTCTCGCCTCGGCGCTGGCTGGGTGCTCCCGAATGAGCCGCTCCCATGTGCTTCGCGCCGCCCCTGCGTTCCCTAAGGCGCGGTAGCATAGACCGACCTTCAGGAGGGCGTCCGGTGCCTTAGGGCCTTGGGCAGCGCGGTCGAGCAGCTTCAGGAATTCCCCCAACGCGAGCTCAAACTCCCGAAGCGCATAATAGCTCTCTGCAAGCAAGTGCTGGGCGTCCTCGGCATGCTTGTGGTCGGGAAAGTGGACGAGGAACTGGACCAAACCAGAAATGGCGCCGTAGAAGTCGCGGCCTCGGTAGCTGCTCACGGCCGAGTTGTAGAGCGCGTCGGCGGAACCGACGGAAGAAGGCAGCTCCCGTGTGGGCGGCCGGGTCTCAGTGAGTCTTCCGATTTGTGCCACGACGCCGTCCACGGCATCTTTGACCGCGCGACCCAGCCTGTCCGCCTCCTCCTGACGGCGACTGAGCTGAGAGAGTTCGTCTCGGATCGCACGCGTGTCGAGAACGATCTTGGCCAATTCTCGTGTAGTCGCTTCCTGGTTTCGCTTGAGCTCCTCCACTTGCCC
>JACQRS010000124.1 GCA_016206385.1 Candidatus Rokuibacteriota bacterium
GTCCCTACACCGGGCGGGGTGCGAGGACGGACGGAGGCGGAGCCGGCGACAGGACCCGCAGGTCCGGAACTACGGCCACCAGAGGTAGAGGAAGCGAGGACCGGGGCCGAGGAGGAGCGAGGAGAGCCGGGCGAGGGAGGCCTCCAGCGGCTCGGGAACCTGCGTGGCGGCGTAGATGTTGGCCCGGTACTCGCGGGGTCGGTGGTACACGATCACCCGCGCGGTGTCGAGCCGCGCCGCGTTTCGGGCGGCGCCGAGGGCGTCTTCCAGGTAGCCCACGTGGTCCACGAGGCCGAGGGCCTTGGCCCGCTCCGCGGTGAAGATCCGGCCGTCGGCCAGCTCGCGGACCTTGTCCTCCGAGAGCCTTCGCTCTTTGACGACGAGGGAGAGGAACCTGCGGTGCAGATCGTCGATGACCGCCTGAAAGATCGTGCGCTCCTCCTCGCTCAGGCCCCGGAAGGGCGAGCCCATGTCTTTCTTCGCCCCCGACTTGATGGTGAGCGGGGCAACGCCGACCTTCTGCAGCAGCCCCTCGGCGTTGACGGTGAGCATCATCACGCCGATGGAGCCGGTCACCGTCGTGGGATGGGCCACGATCAGGTCGGCGGCCAGCGCCACGTAGTAGCCGCCCGACGCGGCGACGTCCATGAGGGTCGCGATCACGGGTATTTTTCGCCGGGCCTTGAAGGCGGAGAGCTCCCGGTAGAGGATGTCGGAAGCCGTCACGGTGCCGCCCGGGCTGTTGATCCTGACCACCAGCGCGCGGACCTGCTCGTCCTCCTCCGCCTTGGTGAGCTCTTCGCGCACCCTCGCGAGGAGCGGCACACGGGGCCGGGCTTGCCCAACGGTCACCGTCAGCTCCTCGCTCAGCACGCCGGAGAGATCGAGGAGGAGGATCTTCGAGCTGCCGCTCCCCTCCACGATCTTCTCCCGCAGCGGCTCGATCCTGGGCGTGAAGTCGACGGAGACGACAGAGCACCCGGCGAGGAGGAACGCGATGGCAAGAAGCCTCACACGCCACATGGCCTCAGTATACGGAGGCGCCTTCGATCCCACAAGCGGCACACGAGGACGTTGAAGGACGCGGGCGGCGCGTTTATAATCCTCTCGTTCTATTCCCTCAGGAGGGAACCGTGCCCCGTCCTCTTGACGGCGTCCGCATCATCGACCTCTCCCGCATCGTGGCTGGCCCCCTGGCGACCCAGATCTTCGGCGACTACGGGGCCGAGATCATCAAGATCGAGCAGCCGGGGGTCGGCGATGACAGCCGTCAGTGGGCCCCGCCCGTGGCCCCCGATGGCTCGGCGGCGTATTTCTTTGCCATCAACCGGAACAAGAAGTCGGTCACCCTGAACCTGAAGCATCCGCGGGGCAAGCAGCTCTTCCGCGCGCTGGTCGGCCAGGCCGACGTCGTGGTGGAGAACTTCAAGCCCGGGACCATGGAAGACCTGGGCCTCGGCTACGAGACGCTCCGACAGGAGAACCCCCGGCTCATCTACTGCAGCATCTCGGGCTTCGGCGCCTCGGGGCCGAAACGCGAGTGGGCCGGGTACGACGCGATCATGCAGGGCGTGACCGGCCTCATGTCCATCACCGGGGAGCCCGACGGCCCGCCGGTGAAGGTGGGCGTGGCGCTGATCGACGAGATCACCGCGCTCTACGCCCACGGGGCCATCCTGGCGGCGCTCTACCACCGCGAGAAGTCCGGGCAGGGGCAAAAGGTGGAGTGCTCGCTTCTGGAGGCCGGCGTGGCAGCGCTCATGAACGCGGCAACGGCCTACCTGATCGCCGGGGAAGTCCAGGGGCGCTGGGGGAGCGCCCACGCCTCTGTGGTGCCGTACCAGGCCTTCAAGGCCAAGGACGACTACCTCATGGTGGGCGCCGGGAACGAGCGCTTGTGGAAGGCGCTCTGTGAGGTCATCGGCGCGCCGGAGTGGGCCGACGACCCCCGCTTCGATTCGAACGCCAAGCGCGTGGCGCATCGTGAGGAGCTAGTCAGCATGATCGAGGAGCGGCTTCAGGCTCGGACTCGCGACGAGTGGGTGGAGGCCTTCGGCGCGGCTGGGCTTCCCACGGGCCCCATCAACACCGTCGCCGACGTCTTCCAGGATCCCCAGGTGCTCCACCGGGGGATGGTCCAGGAGGTGCCGCATCCGACCGCGGGGACCGTCAAGCTGCCCGGCATCCCCGTGAGGTTCTCGCTCACCCCGGGAGCCATCACGACCGCGCCGCCGCGCCTTGGCGAGCACACCGAGGAGGTGCTGGGTCGGCTCCTCGGGCTGAGCCAGGCCGAGCTCGGCCGGCTCAGGCAGGACGGCGTGATCTGATCCCAGGAGGATCCGATGAAGTACATCGTGCGACCTGAGGAGGTCTCAACGTACTCGCCCCCGCTTCATGCGGGAACGGTGAATCGCCGGCTTGTTGGCCGCGACGTCAATGGCTCCCAGGCCGTGGAGGTGGTGCTGGGGGTGGTGGAACCAGGCGGCGTCGCCGAGCGCCACTCCCACGAGGTGGAGCAGGCGATGTATATCCTGGAGGGACGGGCGCTGGTGGAGGTGGCCGACGCCAAACAGGAAGTCGGGCCGGAAACCGCCTGCTTCTTCCCGCCCGGGGCGCCTCACCGGGTGGAGTCGCTCGGTCCGGGTCCGCTCAAGGTTCTGGTGATCTACGCACCGCCCCTGGAGCGGTCCACCGCGACCCAGCCATTCAAGCCTGCGTGAGGCGGGAGCCCCCGGGGCGGGTCGAGCTGACGTGATCACCTACGAGGACGTGGAGGCGGCAGCGCGCCGACTCTCCGACCGGATCCACCGCACGCCCGTCATCACCTGCCGCTCCTTCGATGACGCGGTCGGCGCTTCGGTCTTCTTCAAGTGCGAGAACCTCCAGCGGGCGGGCTCCTTCAAGATCCGCGGGGCGCTGAACAAGCTTCTCGCCCTCTCCGAGGCGGAACGACGGCGCGGGGTGGTGACCTTCTCCTCGGGGAACCACGCCCAGGGGGTGGCCCTGGCCTCCCGGCTCACCGGCGCCTCCGCGGTCATCGTCATGCCGAGCGACGCGCCCGCCTTGAAGGTGACCGCAACCCGGCACTACGGGGCGGAGATCGTTTTCTATGACCGCCAGACCGAGGATCGGGAGGCCATCGCGAAGGGGATCGCGGGGGAGTCCGGGCGGGTGCTGATCCCGCCCTACGACGACTACGCCATCATGGCCGGGCAGGGGACCGCGGCGCTCGAGCTCTTCCGGGATGTGCCGTCGCTGGAGGCGCTGCTGACCCCCGTCGGGGGCGGAGGCCTCCTGGCCGGATGCAGCACGGTGGCGAGGGCGCTCGCCCCTCGCGCCCGGATCTACGGCGTCGAGGCGGAGACGGCCAACGACACCTGGCTCTCGTTCCAGAAGGGCGAGCGGGTTCGGATCGCGCCTCCGCCCACGATCGCCGATGGAATCCGGAACCTGTCTCCGGGCGAGCTCACCTTCCCCGTCCTCAAGAAGAACGTCCAGGAGATCCTCCTGGTCTCCGACGACGAGATCGTCGAGGCGCTGCGCTTCCTCCTCTTCCGGGCGAAGCTCCTGGTGGAGCCCACCGGCGCCGTGGCTGCCGCGGCGCTTCTGGCCGGGAAGCTGCCGGTCGAGCGTGGCGCGCGAGTCGGGGTGGTGCTGTCGGGCGGCAACGTGGACCCGACGCTGCTCGCCGAGGCGATCCGGCTTCGCTAGCGCGTAGGAGAAACGGAAGGCCCATTGGTCCATTTCGACCTTGACAGGGGGTGGCCCACCCCGATAGTGTGTCGGGGAGTGTGGATCGCCTTCGAGTAGACTTTACTGATGCCTCTGCCGGCTGTCGGTTGTTGAGAGGAGCAGCACCATGAAGGGCTTATCGCTATCCCTGTCCGCCCGCGGAGTCTATTACCAGGTTCTCGTGGCGTACTCGCTGATGTCCCTCTTGCCCATTCTGATCGTGCTCTATCTGAGCTTCTACTACATCCTGCCCACGATTCCCGTGGAGGACCGGTTCACCCTCACAGACCCCGTCGTCCAGGCCATGGTCTGGACCGTCATCCTGTTTCCGCTGTTCGGGCTGTCCATGGTCGTCCACTTGGCCAAGCGGATCGAGAAGCTCGCCAACGCGATTCGCGAGATGGAGAAGCAAGTTCAGGGGACGGTAGAGAAGAGCAAGGCTTCCCCCGGCTCGCAGGACGAGATTGAAGAGCTCGCCAAGCAGTTTTTCGAGATGCGAGCCGCCATCGGCAAGCAGATTGAGCAGCTCGGCGATTTTCAGTCCAGGCTCGACGACTCAAACATAAAGCTCGTGGAGGCCAACAAACAACTCAAGGAGCTGTCCATTCGGGACGGCCTCACCGGCGTCTTCAACCGGCGCTATTTCGACGGGCGTCTCGAGGAGGAGGCCCAACGGGCGTCCCGCTACAGTCGAAACTTCGCCCTGGAAATGATCGACATCGATCACTTCAAGAAGCTAAATGACACGTACGGTCATGGCTGCGGCGACGAGGTCTTGAAGCAGGTCGCCGAGATCATGAAGCAGAACACGCGAGAGACCGATATTGTGTGCCGGTACGGGGGGGAGGAGTTCTGCATCGTCCTCATCGAGCTCGACGAAAAGCGGGCGTACCATCATGCCGAGCGCGTTCGCGAGGCGGTCTCCTCCTTCATCTTCAGCAACGGGCAGACTCCCCTCAGCGAGAAGGTCACGGTCAGCGTTGGACTTGCCATGTTTCCCCAGGATGGGCGTGACCATCGGCAGCTTGTGGAATCGGCGGATAGCGCCCTCTACGCGGCCAAAAGCGGAGGCAGGAACCAGGTCAAGTGCTTTAGCGAGATGCAGAGCGCGAATCGCGCCTCTTCCTAGCTGAAGGCCAGTCCGCCCGGGCGGATAGCTCAGGCGGACTGCGAAAGTTCCAGGAGTGCCCCCAGCGAGCCCTTGAATCCCCGCCTCTCGCTTTGCGGCCAACCGCCCCCGGCGCGGTCTCACGCCGCCCTCGATCACCGGCAGTCCTGGCGGCTCATCGACCTGTGGTTCGGCCTGTTCAGGACCCCGGGGCTGATCGGAAAGGACGTGGTCGTCCAGGGGTGGTATCGGCGGGCGCCGGTCCCCTACGTGGAGATGAAGCGCCTCTCCTATGACGGGCACGCCCACGGGTGCTATGTCTACCACCTGAAGCTCGTTCTGGCCGTTATGCTTGTCGTGATCGGGCTCGGGGTGATGCTGGTCGATGGGTAAGCGGCCGGGCTCGAACGGGTTACTCCACGCTCACCTCGTCGCTCAGCTCGTCCCGGTCGTCGGGGCGGCGCGGGAAGTGCTCGCCGAGCGCGCGGGCGATCTCGTCGATCGCGGCCAGAATGGCCTCGCGGGGCTGCCGGTCTCGGAGCTTCTCGACCATGAGGTCGCGCACGCGGGCCCAGTAGGCCTCGCCCACGCGCGCGTGGATCCCCTCGTCGCCCACGATCGCCAGCCGCCGGTCCTCGACGGCCAGGTAGATCAGCGCCCCGTTCCGCTCGCGCGTCCGGTGCATGCCGAGGCCGGCGAAGACCTGGCGTGCGCGCTCGAGGGCATCGCTAGGCGTGCGCCAGCGCCGGCGGGGAACGCGGCGCTCCAGGTGGACGCGGATCTCGGCGGACGTGCGGGCCTCCGCGCTCTCGATGGCGCGGGTGATGGCGTCGAAGTCGCCGTCGCTCAGGAAGTGTCGAATCCAGCGAGGGTGTCGTTTCACTACCAGCTCCCGCTGGCGCCGCCGCCGCCGAACGCGCCCCCGCCGCCCGAGAAGCCCCCGGAGGAGCTCCCGCTGCTCGAGAAGCCGCCCCCCCCGGAGCTTCCGCCGGTACTCCAGGACGACGAACCCCATGAGCTCTGCCTGGTCCACCCCCCGCGCCCGGCTGTGTAGCCCCATCGGTCGGCGAGCTTCGCGGCCAGAACCATCGGCAGCACGATGAAGACGGCGAACAGCACGGTCACGAGGAGCACGAACCCGACAGGGCTGGAGAGCACGCGCACCCAGAGGGGTGGCTCGGGCGGGGGCCGGAGTACTCGCGGGCGGGTCGGCTTCGCCTTCGCGGCGGTGATACGCTCGAACATCGCCTTGACAGCGGCCTCGAGGCCCGGGGCGTACCGCCGCTCGCGGAAGCGCGGCGCGATGACCTCGCTGATGATCTGGCCGGCGACCGCGTCGGGGAGAACCGCCTCGAGCCCGTAGCCGACCTCCAGGCGCATCTTCCGCTCGCGGAGGAAGAAGAGCAGGATCACCCCGTTGTCGAGGCCCTTCTGGCCGATGCGCCACCGCTCGGCCAGCCGGATGGAGTAGTCCTCCAGGTTCTCGCCTTCCAGCGAGCGGAAGATCGCGATCACCATCTGGGCGCCCGTCGCGCGCTCGCCCTCGATCAGGCGCGCCTCGAGGCGCGCGACTTCGGCGGCGGAGAGGAGCCCGGCGTAGTCGTTGACGCGGGCTTTCGGGGCAGCGGGAACGATGAGGGCGAGGGCGAGGAGCGCCGCGAGCAGCAGGCTAGAACTTCACTTTCGGCGGGGTCGCCGCGTCAGGAGTGGCTTCGAAGTATGCTTTGGGCTGGAAACCCGAAACCCGCGCGACGAGGTGCTCCGGGAACAGCAGCAGGCGCGTGTTGTAGTCGCGCACCGCCTCGTTGAAGCGTCTGCGCTCCACCGCGATCCGGTTCTCGGTCCCCTCGAGCTGGGTCTGGAGCGCCAGGAAATTCTGATTGGACTTGAGTTGCGGATATCGTTCGACGACCACCAGGAGGCGGCCGAGCGCGCCCGAGAGCGTATCCTGCGCCGCCTGGAACCGCTCGAGCGCCCTGGGATCGCTCAGCGCCTGGGGCGGCAGCTGGACCCGGGTCGCGCTGGCCCGGGCCTTCGTGACCTCTTCGAACACGGTCCGCTCCTGCGCCGCGAAGCCGCGCACGGTCTCCACGAGGTTCGGGATCAGGTCGGCGCGCCGCTGATAGACGTTCTGGACCTGGGCCCACTTCTCGTTGACGCTCTGGTCCAGGCGGACGAGCTGGCGGTTGACCGAGATCGCCCACCAGCTGGCCGCAACGATGAGCCCGGCGATGACGAGAAGGCTGATGGCGGCCTTGCGTGACATCGCGCCTATTATACGCGAACGCGCGGCAATTCCCGGAAGGCTAGCGATGGAAGGCCGGGATGACCTCCTCGGCCAAGCGCTGGAGCTGCTCCAGCATCAGCTCGGGCGGGCAGAGAGGGCGGAGGATGAACTTGGAGCCCCCTCCGGCGACGTACTCTTCGATCTTCCCGGCGACGACCTCGGCAGGTCCGAAGGCCGTGCTCCGGGCCAGCGTCGCCTCGTCCACGCGGTTCCGCGGGAGATACGGATCGGCCAGCTTCGCCGCCGCGGCGGACGAGTCGGCGAGCGTATAGTTGATCAGCGCGCCGAAGTGATCGGCCGGCACCTCGCGGCCGGCCTCCCCGGCATGGTGCTGAACGCGCCCCACGCCCCGCGCGAACGCCTCCGGCGGGATGAACGACGGGATCCAGCCGTCACCGAGCCGGCCCGCCCGGCGCATCGCGGCCTCGCTGTTTCCCCCGATCCAGATCGGCGGGGGCTTCTGCGCGGGCTTGGGAAGGATCGTGATGCGCTCCAGGCGGTAGAACTCGCCGTGGAAGGTGACCTCGTCCTCGAGCCAGAGGCGGCGGATGAACTGTATCGCCTCGTCGGTCCGGCGGCCACGTTCCTTGAACGGGACGCCGGAGGCCTCGAACTCCTTGGGAATCTCAACGCCCACCCCGACGGCAGGGAGCAACCGCCCCTCAGAGAGGTAATCGATGGTGGCCATCTCCTTGGCTGCTACCACCGGTGTCCGGTAGGGCAAGACCAGCACGCTCGGGCCGAACTTGAGCCGCGAGGTGCGGGCCGCGATTGCCGCAAGGGTCGTCATCACCTCGGGGCGGGGATCTCGAGCGGGAGACGAGAGCCGGTCGGAAAGCCAGATGGAGTCGATGCCGGTCCGCTCGCAGAGGTCCACGAGTTCCCACAGGAACCCGGTACCTTCGGGGCCGGCGGGCCACGGCCCGGGCATGATTCCGATCCGGTACTTGATCTCCACGGCCGGCATGGTACGCGGCCGGTGGCGAC
>JACQRS010000122.1 GCA_016206385.1 Candidatus Rokuibacteriota bacterium
CCCTGACCGAGGCGATCTGGGCCGAGGGGCTCCCCGCGGCGATCAAGTGGCCCAACGACGTGCTGGTGGAAGGGAAGAAGGTGGCAGGGAGCCTCGTCGAGTGCGCCGCGCGCGGGGACCGGGTCGAGTACGTGATTCTCGGCGTCGGCGTCAACGTCAACGTCGGGCACGCCGCGCTCCGGACCGCGCTCGGGGAGGCCGCGCATGCCGCCACCTCGCTCCGCGAGGCGGCAGGGCGCGCCATCGACCGGAACAGCTTCACGGTCGCGTTTCTGGCGCTCCTGGACCGGTGGTTCCGGATCTACACCCAGCGCGGGCCCGACGCGGTGCTGGCGCCGTGGCGGGATCGCGACATCGTCACCGGCCGTCGAGTCCAGATCCGGGAGGACGGCGAGGCCTACGAGGGGCGCGCGCTGGGCGTCAACCGCGAGGGTCGATTGGTCGTGGAGGAGTGGCGTGGGGTTCCGCGTCAGGTGATTGCGGGCGAGGTCCGGCTCCTGGAGTGAAGACGCGGCATCCGCTATCATGGATGCACAGACACCGATGGCTGGACGACGTCAGGACACCGGCAAGCTCGCCCGCACCCTGGTCCTGGACGAGCTGTTCGACCTCTCGCTCTACGAGATGCTCCGCAACAGCACGCGCGGCGACCTCCGGCGGATGCTGGAGGAGCTGATCCCGATCGAGACAAAGCACTTCGCCTTCTGGCAGGAGTTCTTCGGAACCCAGATCGAGACCCTGGACTGGCGGCGTCGCCTCAAGCTCCGGCTGCTCGGGTTTGCCTGCCGGCTGTTCGGCGACCGCGCCATCCATCTCGTCCTCGAGGCCATCGAGATCTACGGCGTCCGGAAATACCTGGTGGTGTGGGAGACCTACAAGCACGACCCGCTGGGCCACGCGGTGAAGGACGTCCTGGAGGATGAGCTGCGCCACGAGGACCGGGTCGTCAGCGCCGCCATCGAGCGCCGGATTGATCCCGCAGCCGTCCGCAATTTATTCCTTGGATTCAACGACGGCCTGGTCGAGATTATGGGCGCGGTCAGCGGGCTGTACGCGGCCTTTCAGGACGCGCCCTCGATCCTCATGGCCAGCTCCACCGTCGCCGTGGCGGGGTCCTTGTCCATGGCGGCCGGAGCCTTCGTCGCCTCGAGTTCCGAGAGCGAGATCCAGCGGCTCGAGGCGGACAAGCGCGTTTTTCTCGGCGAGCCCGGACTACCGATGGGAACGGCGGTGCGGCCGCTGCGGGCTGCGTGGCTTATCGGAGGGTCCTACCTGCTGGGGGCCATGATTCCCGTGCTGCCCGTCCTGCTCGGTACGCGGACCATCGCCGTGTCCCTGATCACCGGCGGTGCCGCGACCGTGTGCGCCTCCGCTGTCCTGGCGTTCCTCTCAGGCATGGAGATCAAGCGCCGGCTGCTCATGAACGCGGCGATCCTCGCCGCTGCCGTCGGGATCACGTACGCGATCGGGCTGGCCGCGCGAAGCGTGTTCGGGATTTCGGTGTCGTAAGCGGACCATCGGGCCAGCTCCCGCCTCTTTCCATACAACGCGTCCCGGAGCCGTTTTCACGACCCGACCGCCCCAGGGTGGGGCGACGGTGCCTCAGTGGGAGCACGAGGGTTCGTCGCTTGCGGGCATAACATCCTGATGTTGTTGACGCCGATTTCCAACCGAGACTGGCACATCGCTTGCAGCTTCTCCGTTCGATGGGCCGGGCCCTTCCCTCTTCAAGGCAGGAGTCCGGGGAAAGGAGACTTCGAACCATGAAGCAGACGATGACGATCGCAGCGGTGGTTATCGTGGCCGCCCTGGTGGCCGGGACTGCCGTCGCCCAGATGGGGCAAGGACCCCGCGGTCAAATGGCGCCGGGGCAGATGCCCGAGCAGATGGGCAAGATGATGGAGATGATGACCCAGATGCAGGAGCAGATGAAAGGGATGCAGGGGATGGGGCCGACCGAGGAGCGCATGGGCCCGATGATGGAGATGATGGGGCGGATGCAAGGCATGATGACCCAGCATCAGGAGATGATGAAGCAGATGTGCCGATGAGCTGGGCGATCTGGATCACCGGACTGCCGGGAAGCGGGAAGAGCACGCTGGCCCGGGCGGTGGCTGCGGCGCTGGCGGCCCGCCGGATCAGCGTCAAGCTCCTGGAGCTCGACCAGATCAGGCGCGTCCTGACTCCGGCGCCCACCTACAGCGCCGGGGAGCGGGAGATCGTTTACCGCGCCCTCGTTTACATGGCGAAGCTGCTCACGGAGGCGGGCATCCCCGTCATCGTTGACGCCACCGGGCACCGGAGAGCGTGGCGCGAGCTGGCGCGCGAGCTGATTCCGCTCTTCGCCGAGGTCCAGCTCCGTTGCCCCCTGCCGGTCTGCGTGGAGCGGGAGCGGACGCGGCGGCGGCGGTCGGTGCCCAGCGGCATCTACGCGCGTGCTGGCCAACCCGGCGCGACGGTGCCCGGGGTGGACCTCCCCTACGAGGAGTCGCTCTGCCCGGAAGCCGCACTCGACACGAACATGCTGGACCTCCGGACTCAGGTTCAGGAAGTCCTGTACCTGGCCCGGCATCTCTCCCGGCATGCAGCCCGCCGGGAGTGCCTGCCGGCCGTGCGCGGGTGAAGTCATCGCATGCCGCCGCTGGTCCGACGCTACATCAAGACAGCCTTCGTGTTCATGCTGCTCGGCATGCTCGCGGGGGCCTTCATGTCCGTCAGCCAGGGCTTCCTCGGGCGTCCCATCCCGCCGCTTCTCGTCGTGGCTCACGGGCACGCGCTCCTGGTGGGGTTCGTGCTGATGACGATCATCGGAGTGGCGACCTGGATGTTCCCTCGGCCCGCCAGAGAGGACCTACGTTATCGGCCTGAGCTGGCCGAAGCGATCTACTGGATCATGACGCTCGGGACAGCCCTGCGCTTCGTCGCCGAGGTGGCGGGGGCCTATCGCCCGGGACCGGAGCTCCGGGTGCCCATCACGGTAGGCGGGCTCGGGCAGGCCCTGGCGGCGGTTCTTTTCGTCTACAACATGTGGGCCCGGGTGCGGGCCCCCTCGACGCTTCGCGAACCCTGACCGAACAGAGGGATGCTGAAGATCAAGCGCGCCTGCGAGCCGGCGGCGCCCGGGGGACGGCTGGCGGGTCCTCGGATCGCCGTCAGGGCTCCTCGGCTGATCGCGCGCGGCGTCGCAGGTAGAGGGCGCGAACGACCCAGATGGTCGCCACCACGGCCAGGACCATGAGGGGGCCGGTCAGGAGCATGAAGTTCGTGCGCCGAGCGGTCCGGTGCGCCTGGCGGAGGCGCTCGGCCTCGTCCCGGACCCGGGTGAGGTGCCCCAACGTCTCGGCGTAGCCGTACCACCACGCATAGTCCGGGCTCATGTGGAAAGCGCCCTTGTAGGACTTCAGGTTGGCGAAGAAGAACATGTCGAAGTACTCGCGCTCCACGGTCGAGACATCATAGTAGAGGCCGGCCGGCCAGTGGGCGCCGCCCGGCACCTCTGTGGCGACGAACCTGTCACCCGGCAGAAGCCCCGCCGAGCGTGAGCGCCGGGACGGCTCGACGATCCGTTCCCGGTAGAGGCTGTGTAGAATCTCGCGCGCCTCGATGACCAGGGCATCGCCCATCAGCTTGTGGGCGTCGGCCGCTTCCAGGTACTGCCGGGCTTTTGCCTCGGCGTGACAGGTGAGGCAGACCTTGATCATTTCGGCGCGCTTGGCGCGATTCTCCGGCCGTTGCGTGATGTCCATGAGCTCGCCGAGCGCTGGCTGAACACCCATCCCCCAGACAATCTTCCTGGACATGTTGTGGCTCGAGAGGCGCTTGCCCGTCTCGTCGACATACAGCATGTGGCAGTAGGCGCAGGTCGGCGCCTTGTACGGCGCCTGCGCCAGGGGTGCCTTCC
>JACQRS010000132.1 GCA_016206385.1 Candidatus Rokuibacteriota bacterium
GCTCGAGGGCCACGACGTTCAGGATACCACAGGCAACGGCCTTGTCGGCCGGCCTCCGGCCCTCGCTCGCTCAGGCCTTCGGCGCGCACCCGTCTGTGTCTCGTGTGGCGGGGACACCCCTCCGGACTCGCTTTCGGCACGCCCGATCAATAGCCCGGCATGGGTTAGCTTTCCACGCGCCCGTTCGGTCGATGCGTGCGGTCCGGCTTCCCCGCCTCACTCGCTCACGACGGGTGCCCGCGCGCCTTTCGGCATGGCTCGCTCACGCCCGAGGCCGGCCGACGACTACTGCCCGACCGTCACGGGAGCCTACGCGGGCAGGCGGGCGCCGTCGGGGACCACGCTGCCGGCGCCGAGCACGGCGCCGGGCCCGATCTCCGCATTGGCCCCGATCCGGCAGCGATCGGCGACCACGCACGCGGAGAGGCGCGCGCCCGGTCCCACGCGGACATCCTCCCAGAGCACGGCGCCGTCGATGTGGCTCCCGCGCTCCATGGTGGTCCGATCGCCGAGCACGCTGAAGGGTCCGACCCGGCAGCCGGAAGCCAGGCGGGCGCGGCGACCGATGACCGCGGGTCCGGTCAGCCGGGCCTCGGCCGAGATGCTGCTCTCATCGCCGATCCAGAGATTGCCCCTCCGGATTCCCGGCGGCTGGACGCCGGTCGTGACCGTGCCGGTCAGCAGATCCACCTGGGCCTGGCGGTACGTCTCCGCGTTGCCGATGTCGAGCCAGTAGGCGCTGATCGTGTGGCCGAAGAAGCCAATCCCGCGCGCCAGCAGCTCAGGGAAGAACTCCCGCTCCATGGAGACCACCCGTCCTGTGGGGATCAGCTCCAGCAGAGTCCGTTCCAGGATGTACACGCCCGCGTTGATGGTCTGGACCGTGACGTGCTCTGGCTCGGGCTTTTCCAGGAACCGGAGCATCCGGCCGTCAGGCTCGGTCTCGACCAGCCCGTAGCGCGTCGGGTCGTCCACGGAGGTCAGGGAGATGGTCGCCTGTGCCCCGCGCTCCGCGTGGAGCCGGATCACGCCGGAGAGGTCGAGGTCTGTCAGCACGTCCCCGTTGAGCACCACCAGCGGCCCGTTCCCCGCGTCCGCGGCGTTTCTGAGCGCGCCGGCGGTCCCGAGCGGTTCCCGCTCGATCGCGTAGCTGAGGCGAATCCCTGCGGCGTGCCGGCCCCCCAGGACGCGCCGGATCTCGTCCACGCCGTACGAGCAGGCCAGGACGGCCTCCCGGATGCCGTGCTGGCGGAGCCAGGCGAGCTGGTAGTGGAGGAAGGGCACGTTCAGGAGCGGGACGATGGGCTTCGGGCAGGTGAGGGTCAGCGGCCGGAGCCGGGTGCCCTGGCCGCCGGCGAGGATGACTGCCTGCATGCTAGATCGCTCGGAGGGGGGCTTCGCCCCCCTTCCGATACCTCCCCCCAACGGTTGTTCGAGCGTCGCAGGTTCGGCCATGCCGAGAGGCAGGCCACCTGCCGCGCGAGGCCCGAGTTGATTGCGCGGGCAAAGCCCGCGCTCGATCACGCTCCGCGCGGTAGCGCGAGGAGTTGCAGGGCATTTACTACCGGGGCGGCGTCCAGTCCTCGGCCTCGCTGATCAGCATGACCGGGATGCCATCGCGGATCGGATAGGCCTTCTTGCATGCCGGGCAGATGATGCGGGTTTCCTCGAAGAGCAGATCCCCCTTGCAGGCGGGACAGGCCAGGATCGCCTTCAGTTCCTCGTCGATCATCGTGCGCGCTCCTTCCTCAGGTGCTCGACCGTGCGGCGGAGCCCCTCGTCCAGCGTCACCCGCGGAGTCCACCCGAGGAGCCGCTTGGCCAGGGTGATGTCGAGGACGCTTCGCCGCTGCTCCCCGGCTTTCGGCGGGCTGTGCCGTGCCTCGGCCGCGACACCGATCGTCGCCCTGAGCCGGTGGAACAGCTCCAGCACCGAAGTCTCCAGCCCGGTCCCGATGTTGAGGGCTCCCGTGACCTCCGGCTGCTCCACGGCCCTGAGGTTGGCCTCCGCCAGGTCCCCCACGTAGACGAAGTCGCGGGTCTGCATTCCGTCGCCGTTGATGATAGCCGGCTCGCCCAGGAGGAGCCGGCGCGCGAAGATGGCCATCACGCCCGCTTCGCCCAGCGGGCTCTGCCGGGGCCCGTAGACATTGGCGTACCGGAGGGCGACGGTGCGGAGGCCGTACAGGGCGCCCCAGCAGGCCACGTAATGCTCGACCGCAAGCTTGGAGATGCCGTAGGGCGAAGCCGGGCGGGTCGGGTGGTCTTCGGGCGTCGGGAGCACGGTGGTGTCGCCGTACACCGCCCCGCCCGAGGAGGCGTAGATGAGCTGGCGCACCCCGAACCGGCGGCAGCAGGCCAGGAGGTTGAGCGATCCCAGGATGTTGACGCTGGCGTCGACCGCCGGATCGGCCACGGACCGCCGCACGTCGGGCTGGGCCGCGTGGTGGTTCACCACCTCGGGGCGCTCGACCTCGAAGATCTCGGCCAGGTGGGGGCTCCGGAGATCCGTGAGGTAGAGCTTCGCCCGCGGGTTGACAAACTCCTCGCGGCCGCTCGCCAGGTTGTCCACGACGGCGACCTGATGGCCCTCCGCGAGGTAGCGGTCCACCACATGGGAGCCGATGAAGCCCGCTCCCCCGGTGACCAGGATCCTCATGCGGCTCCCAGCCTCTCCCGGAACCACTCGATCGTCCGCCGGAGGCCTTCGTCCAGCTCCACCTGAGGCGCCCAGCCGAGAAGCTTCCGCGCTCGCGTGATGTCAGGCTGGCGAACCTTGGGATCGTCCAGCGGAAGCGGGCTGAACTCGACGGGGCTGGAGGATCCGCTGAGGGCGAGGATCTTCCTGGCCAGCTGGGAGAGGGTCATCTCCTGGGGGTTCCCCAGGTTCACCGGCTCGGTGACCGCGGCGTGCATCAGCCGCCAGATCCCCTCCACCGTGTCGTCGATGTAGCAGAAGCTCCGGGTTTGAGAGCCGTCGCCGTGGACGGTGAGCGGCTTCCCGGAGAGCGCCTGGGTGATGAAGGTGGGGATCGCGCGCCCGTCGTTGAGCCGCATGCGCCGGCCGAAGCAGTTGAAGATGCGGACGATCCGCGTGTCCAGCCCGTGGAAGCGATGGTAGGCCATCGTCATGGCCTCGGCAAAGCGCTTGGCCTCGTCGTACACCCCGCGCGGTCCCACCGGGTTCACGTTCCCCCAGTACTCCTCC
>JACQRS010000162.1 GCA_016206385.1 Candidatus Rokuibacteriota bacterium
ACATCTCTGGTCCTGGCTGGACCGGCTGCCGCGACGTATCCGGAGCGTCCGGTGACGCTGATCTGCCCGTTTCCGGCGGGCGGCGCCATGGACATCGTGGCCCGGAACCTGGTCGAGGGCATGAAGCGACACTTTCCGAAGCCGGTGGCGGTGGTGAACCGCCCTGGCGCGGCGGGCACCATCGGCAACTCGGAGGTGGTCCAGTCCAAGCCGGACGGCTACACGATCGGCATCAGCGCTGTCGCGGTCCTCACCGTTCAGCCGCATCGCACCGAGCTTCCCTACAAGACCCCGGACGACTACGAGCCGATTATCAAGCTGGTGAACCTCCCGATCGTCTTCGCGGTGAAGGCGGACAGCCCCTGGAAGAGCATGCGCGAGTTCCTCGACGCGGCCCGGGCCGCGCCGGGCAAGCTGCGGGTGGGGATCCCCGGCGTGGGCACCATCCTTCACCTGAACCTGGAAGCCCTCAAGGCCGAGGCCAAGGTGGACCTGACCCATGTGCCATTCGCCGGCGCTGCGGAGACCGTGCCGGCGCTCCTGGGCGGCCATGTGGATGCGCTCAACGTCCATCCTGCCGAGATCGGTCCCCACGTCCAGGCGGGGAAGGCGAAGGTGCTGGCGGTGTACGAGGAAAAACGGGACCCGCTGTTTCCCGAGGCGCTGACCTTCAAGGAGCTGGGCTACGACCTCACCCTCGGCGTCTACTACCTGTTGATCGCGCCCAAGGGGACTCCGCCGGGCGTTCTCAAGACGCTCCACGACGCGGCCAAGTTGGGGATGGAGGAGCCGGTCTTCGCGACGATGGCGAAGACCCGCGGGTATGCCATTGAGTACAAGGGAGCCGAGGCGCTCAAGCGGGAGCTCTGGGACTCCTACCGGAAGAACGAGGTGCTGATCAAGAAGCTGGGGCTCGGAAAGAAGTAGGATGCGCCAGCTCCCGCTGGCGACGGCTCTCGCCTTCCTGGCTGGCAGCATCCTCTTCCTGGTCCAGGCCGCGCGCATCCCGCTCGGGAGCACCGAGCAGCCGGGCCCCGGGCTCTTTCCCGTGCTCGTTGGCGCCTTCCTCCTGGCGGTGGGTGTGGCGTTCCTCCTCCAGTGTCTGAGGGAGGGCCGCGCCGCCGTCGCGTTGCCCGCAGCCGGTGCGCGCCGGCGCGTGGGAGTGGTCGGCGTCGCCCTCAGCGCCTTCTGCCTCCTGCTCCCCTGGGTGGGTTACACCGTCACGGCGCTTGGCCTCGTGATCGTGCTCCTCAGGGTCTTCGGGATGGCCCGGTGGACGCTGACCGCGGCGGTGGCGATCGTGGCGACAGCCGCCTCCTACTACCTCTTCGCCGTCATCCTGGGTGTGCCGCTGCCCGCCGGGCTCTGGAGCCACCGGTAAATGGGCGCCCTCGAGGGCCTGCTCTTTGGCTTCTCTGTCGCGCTCACACCGGCGAACCTCATCGCCTGCTTCGCGGGGGTGCTGATCGGAACGCTCGTCGGAGTCCTCCCAGGCATCGGCCCGATCGGAGCGATGGCGCTCCTCCTGCCGTCGACGTTCGCGCTTTCACCGACCGCTGCCCTCATCATGCTCGCCGGGATCTACTACGGATCCATGTACGGAGGCTCCACCACCTCGATCCTCGTCAACGTCCCGGGAGAGGCGGCCTCGGTGGTGACCGCCATCGACGGCTACCAGATGGCGCGGCGGGGGCGCGCCGGCGCCGCCCTTGCGGTGTCCGCGGTCGGGTCCTTCGTCGCCGGAACGCTGGGAGTGCTCGGGCTCATTCTCTTCGCCTCCTTTCTGGCCGAGGTCGCGCTCCGCTTCGGCCCTCCCGAGTACTTCGCCCTCACGATCATGGGCCTCGCTGTGCTCTCGCGCCTCTCCGGCGGCTCGCTGATCAAATCGTTTCTGATGGTGGGATTCGGCCTCGCTCTGGGAAGCGTGGGCATGGAGCCGATCTCGGGGGTGAGCCGGTTCACCTTCGGCTCGGTCAGGCTGTCTCAGGGCGTCGAGCTTGTTCCGGTGGCCATGGGGCTGTTCGGGATCGCTGAGATCCTGGCGCTGGCCGAGGGTGAGAGAGGGTTACCGCGCGCGATCTCGGTACGGCTCCGTGAGCTGCTCCCGAGCCGGCAGGAGTGGCGGCGCGCCACCAGCCCGATCCTCCGCGGCTCCCTCCTGGGGTTCCTCGTCGGCCTGATTCCGGGACCGGCGGCGATCCTCTCGACGTTTCTCTCTTACTCGGTCGAGCGCAGGCTGGCGAAGCATCCGGAGGAGTTCGGCCAGGGCGCCATCGAGGGGGTCGCGGGTCCCGAAGCCGCCAACAACGGCGCGACCGGCGGCGCCCTCGTCCCGCTCCTGGCCCTCGGGATCCCCTTCGCTCCGGCGACGGCGGTGCTGCTGGGCGCGCTCATCATCCACGGGATCCAGCCGGGCCCGCTGCTCATGAGCCAGCGCCCCGACGTCTTCTGGGGCGTCGTGGCCAGCATGTATATCGGGAACGCGATCCTCCTGGTGCTGAACCTGCCCCTGGTCGGGCTCTTCGTGAGCGTGCTGCGCCTGCCGCAGTCGCTCCTGCTCTCCCTCGTGGTGCTGCTGTGCCTGGTGGGAAC
>JACQRS010000126.1 GCA_016206385.1 Candidatus Rokuibacteriota bacterium
GATCTCTACCCTGCTCATCCTGCTCACGCTGTCCCTCGGCGGCACCGGGGTCAGCAAGAGCCCGGAGGGTGGCGCCACCTATGAGCAGCTCCGGCTCTTCACGGAGGTGCTCTCCATCGTCCAGAACCAGTACGTGGACGAGGTGCCCCCCAAGGACCTGATCTACAGCGCCATCAAGGGCACCCTCCGCGGCCTCGATCCGCACAGCTCCTTCCTCGACCCGGACATGTACCGGGAAATGCAGGTGGAGACCACGGGCATCTTCGGCGGGCTCGGGATCGAGATCACGCTCAGGGACGACGTGCTGATCGTGGTGGCTCCTATCGAGGGCACGCCCGCCCAGCGGGCCGGGATCCAGGCGGGGGACCGCATCGTCAAGATCGAGGGGATCTCCACCAAAGACATGCAGCTCGTCGAGGCCGTGAAGCGGATGCGGGGGAAGCCGGGGACCACCGTCACGATCTCGATCCTCCGCGAGGGGTGGGTGGAGCCGCGGGACTTCACGATCACGCGGGAGCACATCCGGGTCCAGTCGGTTCGGACCCAGGAGCTGGAGCCGGGGATCGGCTACATCCGGCTCCGCCAGTTCCAGGAGCAGACCGCCAGCGACCTGGAGGGGTCGCTGGAGAAGGTTATGCGGAACGGAACCCTCCACGGGCTCGTCCTGGACCTCAGGAACAACCCCGGCGGGCTCCTGACCGCGGCCGTGGAGGTGGCCGAGAAGTTCCTGGAAGACGGCAAGCTGGTGGTGTACACGGAGGGACGGGTTCGTAACCAGAACATGCGCTTCACCGCCCACTCGAAAAAAACCTACGCGGGCTTCCCCATCGTCGTGCTGGTCAACCACGGCAGCGCCTCAGGCTCCGAGATTGTGGCTGGCGCCCTCCAGGACTGGAACCGCGCCATCGTGATCGGCAGCCCGACCTTCGGCAAGGGATCGGTGCAGACCATCATCCCGCTCTCGGACGGCTCGGGGCTCCGGCTGACCACCGCCAAGTACTTCACCCCCAAGGGCCGCGTGATCCACGGCAAGGGGATCACGCCGGACATTCTCGTGGAGCCGCCCAAGAGCACCGAGACCGCCAGGCCGGCAGACCCCCAGGAGGAGCTGAAGCGGGATGTCCAGCTCCAGCGGGCCGTGGACCTGCTGAAGGCGATGCGGATCCTCGAGCGGAGCCGACCGACCACCCCGCCGCAGGCCCAGGTTCGCTGAGCCTCACGTTCCCGCTTCCCGTCCAGCTGCATCGGCGGATCCGGGAGGGTTCCGGCTGACATGCTCGTGCTCGGCATCGAGACCTCCTGCGACGAGACGGCGGCGGCGGTCCTGGCCGACGGCCACAAAATCCTGTCGTCGGTGGTGGCCTCCCAGGACGCCATCCACGCGCCTTACGGCGGGGTGGTTCCCGAGCTGGCCTCCCGACGCCACGTGGAGGTCATCCTCCCGGTCGTGGAAAAGGCGCTGGGCGACGCCGGGGTTTCGGTGCGGGATCTGGGTGGCATCGCGGTCACGCAGGGGCCGGGGCTGGTGGGCTCGCTCCTGGTGGGCGTGTCTCTCGCCAAGGCGCTCACCTATGTCCACGCGCTGCCGCTGGTCGGGGTGAACCACCTCGAAGGGCACATCTTCGCCGCGTTCCTGACCGAGCCGAAACCCACCTATCCCTTCCTGGCCCTGGTGGTCTCGGGCGGCCACACCGCGCTCTACCTGGCGCGCGAGCCCCTCGGCTACCGGCTCATCGGCCAGACCCGGGACGACGCTGCCGGAGAGGCCTTCGACAAGGTGGCCAAGCTCCTCGGCCTCGGCTACCCGGGTGGCCCCGTCATCGAGCGCACGGCGCGCTCGGGGGATCCCGCGGCGATCGCGTTTCCCATGGCCCAGATTACCGACGGCGCCCCTGACTTCTCCTTCAGCGGGATCAAGACCTCGGTCTCCCTCTTCGTCAAGCGCCATGCTCCGCTCTCGGAGCGCGTGGTGGCCGATGTGGCGGCCTCGTTCCAGGCCACGGTGGTGAGGATGCTGGCCGCCAAGACCGTGAAGGCCGCGCGACGCCTCGGCGCGAAGCGCATCGTCCTCACCGGCGGGGTGGCGGCCAACCGGACCC
>JACQRS010000125.1 GCA_016206385.1 Candidatus Rokuibacteriota bacterium
GCCACGGCCATGTGGATGAGGTCGCTGTAGGAGGGCTTGATCCCGAAGCGCCGCTCCCAGTCGGTGCCCTTCGCTTGGCGGAGCCGGACGATCTCGGTCATGTCGGCGTCGGCGAACAGCGTGACCTGCGCCGCCTCGCGCCACGACTGCCCCATCCGGTCGAAGATTACCTTGCGGATGCCGGTGAGCGGGATAATTTCCGGGGTGGGCTTTTGCTCCTCTCGGCTCTCCGCTCTCCGCTCTCCGCTCTCCGTAGCGATGGCCCGCTCGACATCCTCCCGGACGATGCGCCCGTCGGGGCCGGAGGCAGATAGGGTGGCGATGTCGATGCCATGCTCCTGCGCCAGCTTCCTCGCCACAGGCGAAATCTTGATGCGCTCACCCGCTGCTCGCCCGACCGGGGCACTCCCGGCTCTCGGCTCTCGGCTCTCGGCTCGTCCCTCCCGGCCCGCGGCTCTCGGCTCGCGGCTCACGGCTCTCTCTACTCGGCTCGCGGCTCTCGGCACGCCAGCCGCCGGTGCGCCGAGGCGCGTGAGCGGATGCGGTGGAGCGATCTGCCGTGTTCGCCGTTCATGCAAGAGAAGTAGAGCAGAGAGCCGTGAGCCGCGAGCCGCGAGCCGGGAACCGAGAGCCGAGAGACTCGACCACTGAATGAGGCTGACCCCCGCCCTGGGGGTGAGCCTCTTTTTTTGTCCTCAACCCGTCAACGTCGAAATCCCGCCGAGAGAGGACACGCGCATGTCAGCCTGGGCCTTCCACGATCTGCTCCGCGACGACATTGACGCCTGGGTCGCCCGCATGAAACAGGATGCGAAGGCGGCAGGGCAGACGCTGCTCGGGTCGCTCTTCCGCGAGCGACTGGCGGGGAAGATTGGCGTGGTCTCCCGGCAGCTCGACCGCTACTGCGCCGGCGAGACGATGCCGAGCGCGGACGCGCTGGAGATCATCTCCCGGGAGACCGGGGCGAACCGCGCGGTGCGCGAGCTGGCGCGCCGCTGCGGCCTGGGCGTGTACGACCTGGTCCCGGGCGAGGGGGCGCGGTGGACGGACCAGGTCGGACAGGCGGCGGCGGTGATCCGCGAGGCGGGCGAGGCCGCGGCCGCGGCGATGGCGGCCGATCGGGACCGGAACGGCGAGATCTCGGTCAACGAGTACCGGGCGGTGGCAGGGGAGATTCAGCAGGCGCTCCAGGCGCTGGAGCGGCTGGACGGGATGTTGCGGGAGAGGATGGAGAGCGCGCTGGCGCGCTAGAGCCGAGACCCGAGAGCCAGGGGCAGCGTAATGGACAATAGATCGCTCATAAGAAAATCCCGGAGGTTTTTTGGCGTGGTCAGGAAGATCCAGATTGAAACCGCTAGAACGTTAGGGGCAGGTCTGGGGGGAGATCTGGAAGGCGCGGCACCAGGCCAGACCCCTGGAGGATCTCTCGAATCCGGTCGGCCCCCTCGCGGCCGGCCGAGGCAAAGTGCACCTCCCGCCAGGCCTGAAGTTCGGCCTCGACGGTCTCCACGGGGAACTCAATGAGCTTCGCGGCCACGTGCACGAGCGCCTGCTGTCGCACGTACAGATCGGCATACGCCGTGACGATGGACAGGATGATGTCCTTTGCGGTCATGGCTCTCGCCTCCTCTGTGCGGGGTGAACGGGGATGAGCGACCTGAAGCCTAGCACGGAGGGGGCGGGGGCCTCAAGGCCCCTCAGCCCCTCTGCCCCTCAGCTCCTCAGCGGGGAGACATTCATCCCGGCGACGGTGGTGGCGGAGCTGATGGGGATTTCGCGGCGGGGGGCCGCCAAGCGGTGCATGGCCGAGGGGTGGGAGCATCGGTACGTGTCGGGCGAGGGGGGCGGGCGGCGGTTGGAGGTGGGGGTCGCCTCGCTCCCGCCCGAGGTGCAGGTGCGGGCGGCGGCGAGGCTCGAGTCCACTGTCCGAGGTCCGAGGTCCGAGGCCACCGATGTGGCGCCGGCGGGGACGGAGTATGAGCGGGCGAGCGCGAAGGATCGGGCGGAGGCGGATCGGCGGTTGGCCCTCCTCACTGCCTGGGGGCAATTCGTCGGGCAGAGCCAAGAGCCGCGAGTCGAGAGCCGAGACAGAACGGAAAGAACGCGGGAGTTCGTGCGCGTGAGCCGGGAGCAGGGGCAGCGGGTCAGCAAGGCCTCCCTCTACGCCTGGGACGCGGCCTACCGCGCGCGAGGGCTGGACGGGCTGCTGCCGCGGTACCGGGGGGGGCGGGATACGACATTGTCGGAGGACGACCGGCGGCTGTTCCTCGCCTGCTGGGGAAATGAGGCGAGGCCGAAGGTCACGCGGGCGTATCGCGACCTCCTCATCATTCGGGCGGAGCGCAGGCTGCCGGGCCCGCCGCCCACCCTCCACGCCATCCGCTACATGCTGGCGCAGCTCACCGACGAGGAGCGGGACGCCCTCCGCAAGGGAGACGCGGCCTACGCGCAGGCCCATCTGCCCTTTATGGAGCGGGATTTCGACATTGCCCCCCTCGAGTGGTTCTGCATGGACGACCGGCAATTCGACGTGATCACCATCAGCCGGGTCACCGGCAAACCGCACCGGCCCTACGTCTGCGCCGGCGAAGACCTGGGGACGCGGCGGGTCGTGGTGAGCGTGGGCGACCGCCCCTGCCAGGACAGCACGCTGGCCACCTCGGCCAAGGCGCTTGCCGCCTGGGGCGTGTTCGCGAATCTCTACGCGGACAACGGGAAAAACTACAAGGCGAAGAGCGTCACCGGCAAATGGGGGAAGCCCTTCACGCGCGGGCTCAACGAGGGCCGCTGCCGGAGCCTGTGCGACCAGCTCGGGATTACGCCCCACTTCGCGATCAAGTTCAACGCCCGCGCGAAGCCGGTCGAGCGCTTCTTCGCAACGGTGGCCGAGAACCTGGACAAGATCTTTTCTGGCTACACGGGCCGCTCCACCGACCAGAAACCAGAGGGGTTGCGGGAGGAGATCTCTGCCGGCCGGCTGGCCACAGACGACGAATTCGAGCGGGTCCTCACCGGCTGGATCGAGGCCGAGTATCACCAGACCATGCCCCACCACGGCGAGGGGATGAAGGGTCGGACCCCGAACCAGGCCTGGGCCGAGGGGATCGGCCAGGTTCAGGTCCGGAAGCCCACGCGGGAGCAATTGAAGTTCTGGCTCTGCCGCGCCCCCGTGGCCACGGTGCGGAATGGCCGGATCAAGCTCTTCGGGAATCGCCGCTATCATCCCGCCATGGAAAATCTCGATTGTCTCCACGGATGGGATGGGCGCGAGGTCGTCGCCCGGTATGACCCCCAGGACGTCACGCGCCTCTTCGTCACGGACCTCGAGGACAACCCCATCGGTTGGCTAATAGAGAAGAGCCTCCTCGGCTTCGGCGAGGTCAGCGGGCGGCGCGTGGACGAGGCGCGGGCCCGCCAGCGGCGGGCGAATGCGCTGAAGCGCGCCCATCGCGAGGAGGTGCGCGCGGGCCAGAACGAGCCCGACATGCTGAAGCGCATCGTGCGCGAACACTATGCGCGGCAGGCCGCTACCGACGAGCAGGGCAACCCGACGCCGACGCCGCCACCGGGCAAACCCAAGATTGTCGAGCTGATGCCAGCAAGCGAGGGCGCCCGGGCCTCGGCGCGGCTGGTGGCCACGCCGCCCGCGGAGGATGCGCGGCTGCACGCCGTGCGGGCGAGGATCGCGGAGGAGGAAGCGGAGAGCATAGCGCCTGGCGCCGGGCGCCGAGAACGGAAGCCCAGCCGGGCGGAGCTGAGCGACGAGGCGATCGAGATGCTGGGGAGGAGAGTTGAGAGCCGCGAGCCGCGAGCCGCGACGGGAGAGTGAGCATGGGACAACCAGCAGCAGCGCGAGCCGAGAGCGACCAGGATGTGACGGCCCCGAGTGCGGCGAGGGTACTCGAGGCGCTGAAGCATGATCCAGCGGTTCTGAAGGCCGCGGCGAAGGCGGACAATCCCCAGGGATTCGTGGACCTGGTCCGGGCGGACTTCCGGGCCCACCTGGAGACGACCGGGATCTCGCAGGCGCAGGTGGCCAAGGCGATGGGGGAAAACGCCGCCTACGTCAATCAGTTCCTGGGGGGGAAATTCCCGGTCCCGGCGAAGGAGGCGGCGTTCGCCCGGGCCGTCTCCCGGTACCTGGAGCGGGCGGGGCGGCGCGCCGAGCGGGTGCTGGAGGCGGAGTTCGTGGAGATCCTGCCGGCCCGCCAGGTCCTCCGGATCCTGGAGGACGCGGACGACAACAAGGAGATGGTCCTGATCGTCGGCCGGTCCGGCATCGGGAAATCGCAGGCCGCGCTGCGGTTCGCGGCCATGAACCCGAAGATGGCGATCTACATCCTGGCCGGCGAGCACGTCCGCGCGCCCCGCGAGTTTCTGTCGCACCTGGCCGGGGTGATCGGCCTGCCGCGCCACCTGCGGTTCGCGGACTTGTTTGAGCGGGTGGTGGATCGGCTCAAAGACTCGGGCCGGTTCCTGATCGTGGATGAGGCGGAGTTCTTGGCCGGCGAGCTGGGCGACCGGACGGTGGAGATGCTGCGCCAGCTTCGCGAGCGGACGGCCATCGGCCTGGCGTTTATTTCCAACGAGGCGTTCTGGCGCCGGATCAGCGGCGAGCGGACGCGGGAGCAGCTCGAGAAGTTCTCGACGCGCCTGGCCGTGCGGAAGTTCCTCAAGCGGAAACTGCGGAAGGACGACGTGCAGGCGATGGTGCAGCGGCACCTGGATGACGTCCACGAGGACGTCCTCACGCGCCTGCTGGCCCGGGCCCAGGGCCCCGGGGCGTTCCGGGCGGTGGCCCTCTACTGCCGGCGGGCGGCGGATTTCGCGGCGCGGGACGGCGGCCGGGTGACGCCGGAGATCCTCGACCGGGTCGCGGCGCTGGTCGAGGGGGAGCTGGAGGACGCGGAGTCACGGGTTGTCCGAGGACCGACGTCCGAGGTCCGAGGTCTGAGGTCGGTGACATCGGACATCGGACGGGGGACCGGGGACAGGAGCGGGGTCATGTGCAACGGGGCGGGGGTCGTGGGGGGATCAGGAAGAGCCGAGAGCCGAGAGTCGAGAGCCGAGATGGGCCCGGTCGTGATGGTCGAATGCCCGGACTGCCACGCGGCGCCGGGGAGTTGGTGCAAACGCCCATCGGGGCATAGGGCCATGGATCTGCACCGGGCCCGACGCGATGCTGCCGATTATATCGTGTCCTGCCCTCACTGCGGCGCGTCTGTGGGCCAGCCGTGCATCGGGCGGATCGAGTATCACCGCGCGCGTCGTGACCGGGCCATGGTGGAGATCGCCAAGCGCTTTCGGGCGCGGCGGGGGCGGTGATGGACGAGGCGCCCAGGGGGCTGGTCGAGCAGATCAGGGAGATCCTCCACCACTACGAGGAGGAGCTGATCCCGCACGAGCCGGGGACGCCGTGCCCACTCTCGGTTGAGGTCCCCATGATCACCCCCTGCGAATTCTACCGCACGCTGGCTGGCGTGGAGTCAGTCTGCCGGGATTGCCTGGGCTGCATGGGGCATTGCGCGTGCTGGGAGGACGACCCCGATGACGAGGAGTGAGTGGCCCGCGCGGGACTACCATCGCGAGGCGTTTGACGATTATGCGGAGAGCGAGTTCGCCCGGACCGCGCGGCGCGCTCTCTGGGCAGGATCCCACGCACAGCGAGAGCTGCCAGGGGATTCGGGGTGCAGCCCGCGTGACCCAGGGGAAGCGGGCGTTCACGGGCCGGCGGTAGGAGCGTAAGCCTGGGATGAATCTGGCAGCGCCGTTCGGGCAGAGGAAGGCAGCGCCGGGCGGTTCATCATGGAGCCCCCGGTGATCCGGCAGCCGGGGGCATTAACTGACGAGCATGGACCATTGGCATATCTGTGCGGAGTGCGGCGCGACCTGCGGCCCCTGTGTCTGCGATGAACCAGGGAGCGACGTGCTCTGCCCTCCCTGCGGGGATGCGCGGGAGTTGGCGCTCGCAGATTGGACGGATCTGGGGGGTGAGGGATGAGACGGCGGCACATTACCCAGGAATATGGGATCGAGTTCGAATGGCGTGATCGCCGGTGGGTCCTGGTCCTGGGCGAGGTCGCGTGGTGGGTCGGGGCGATCCTGGCGGGGATGGGGATCGCGTGGATTCTGACGGCGCTGCACGGGGCGGGGGTGACGCCGTGACGAATGGTCAGGGTCCAAAGTCCACGGTCCGAGGTCCGAAGTCGGGGGACATTGGACGTCGGACATCGGACGTTGGACCTGAGCGAAGCGCATGATTCCGCGCGACCAGGTCTGGCGCTGCCCGGGATGCGAACAGGACCGGCACGTCACGCATTTTGTGAAGGACTCGGATCTCTGCGCGCTGTGCCGGGAGCTGGGGAGGCAGCGGCCGGAGAGATTGGGGCTAGGGGCTGGGGACTCGGGGTTAGGGTCCGACCCCAACCCCCAGACCCCAAACCCCAACCCCCGGGTGAAGAGAGCCGACAGAGGAAAGGAGGGGACGATGGGCACCTATGAAAAGCGGCCCTGCGCGAAGGGATGCAAGAAGATGCTGGATCCCCGCGGGGCCCACAAGCACGAACGCACCTGCGGCGGCGAATCGGGAACCCGGAAGCGGAGCTACAAACGTCGCAAGCCGAAGGCCACGAGGAGAGCCGCGCACCCGGCAGCCGGGTACCCGGAGCCGAGAGCCGAGATCTCCCCGGGCTGCTTGTTCTGCGCTGGCGCGAGCCAGGCGCTGGCGAAGGACCTGGTCGTCGAGGCGATCCGCGGCGGCATGGCGCTCGACCCGGCAGTGGCGCTGGTGTGGCGGATGCTGGCCGCCAGTGGCAGGGGCTAGGGACTGGGGGCTGGGGACTGGGGTCCGGTGCTGACC
>JACQRS010000127.1 GCA_016206385.1 Candidatus Rokuibacteriota bacterium
ATGCTCACCCCGGTCACGCCTCCTCCGATCACGACGATGCCGGCGGTGAGCGCCATGCTAGGTCCTCGGCACGATGCCGGCCGCCGCGGGTAGGGGGGCGACGATCTCGTAGTAGCGGACCACCCGATCGGCGAGGCGCGAGACTTCGCCTGCGAGGTCTGTGACGGGCAACGGACGCGCGGGCTCGATGAGTTGGATCTCGCCGATCACGCTGGCGTCGTTCAGGGCCAGCTTCTCCTCGACGAGGGCCTGCCAGTCCAGGGCCTCCAGCATCGGTCCGAGCCGCGGCCAGAGCGGCGGCGTCGTATGCACTCCAACGTGAATCACCGGAGGCTGCTGGGCGAGGTCGGCGACGATCCCGACGTGGAGATCCCACATCACCAGTCCGCGGAAGGCAAAGGCCACCCAGTTGAGATTGAGGCGGGCCAGGTGCGGGTAGCGCGCCAGCGCCTCCCGCCGGCAGTCTTCCCCCACGAAGGCCGCGGCGTCAGGGAACCGCTCCCAGAGCCGCGCGCACGCTTCGTGGGCGATGGCGCGGAAGAACAGAGGAAACGTTCGATGATACTCGTCACGCGTAGCCAGATGCAGGGCGAGCCTCTCGCCGTCGACAGACCTGAGCGCCCGAACTAGCGGGCTTTCCATTTCACCTCACGCGCGAACCCCTCACCTGGATGCGGCGAGAATAGCGGCCTTCCCGGGAAGCGTCAAGGCGTATATACTGAGGCCACCCAGATCCGGCCGTCGGAGGCGCGCCATGGACTTCGCGTTCACCGAGCAGCAGGAATTGATCAAGAAAGAAGTCGCGGCCCTGGCCCGCTCCTTCTCCTGGGACTACTGGCTGGAGAAGGATCGGAGGGCGGAGTATCCCCGGGAGTTCGTCGACGCCTTTGCCCGGAACGGCTGGCTCGGCATCATCATTCCCGAGGAGTATGGCGGCTCCGGGCTCGGCGTCACCGAGGCCTCGATCCTCCTTCACGAGATCTGCGCGGCGGGCGCGGGGACCAGCGGCGCCTCGCCGATCCACTTCTTTGTGTTCCCGCCGCTACCGCTGATCAAGCACGCCAGCGAGGCGCTCAAGCGGAAGAACCTTCCCAGGATCGCGACCGGCGAGATCGTCATGTCCTTCGGCGTGACCGAGCCCAACGCCGGGACCGACACGTCGAGGATTCAGACGCGGGCGGAGAAAAAGGGCGACCGCTGGATCATCAACGGGCGCAAGGTCTGGAACACGAATGCCAAGCATGCCACCAAGATCCTGCTCCTGGCCCGCACCACGCCGCGGGAAGCGACGGCCGACAGGCCATTCAAGGGGATGACGCTCTTTTTCACCGACTTTGACCGCTCCAGGATCACGGTGCGGGAGATCGAGAAGCTGGGGCGAGCCGCCGTGGACTCCAACGAGATCTTCATCGACAACCTGGAGGTCCCCGAGGAGGATGTGGTGGGGCAGGCGGGGGAAGGGTTTTATCACCTCCTGGACTCCCTGAACCCCGAGCGGATCCTGACGGGCATCGAAGCGATCGGCATCGGCAAGGCAGCCCTGGAGCGCGCGGTCCAGTACGCCAAGGAGCGCATTGTCTTTGACCGTCCGATCGGGAAAAACCAGGCCATTGCTCACCCGCTGGCCCAAGCCTGGGCCAAGCTGGAGACGGCGGATCTGATGTGCTGGAAGGCGGCCTGGCTCTACGACCACGGCCGCCCCTGCGGCGCCGAGGCCAACACCGCCAAGCTCATGGCCGCGGAGGCCGGCTTCGAGGCCTGCGACGTGGCGCTGCAGACCTTTGGCGGCTTCGGCTATGCGAAGGAGTTCTACGTGGAGCGGCTCTGGCGGGAGATCCGCCTCTACAAGATCGCCCCGGTCTCCCAGCAGATGGTGCTCAACTACCTCTCCGAGCACGTCCTCGGCCTCCCGCGCTCGTACTAGCGGTTCGCGGGCGGGGATTGTCCGGGGCGCGTGACCCTCACGATCCCCTGACGCGTCAGACAAGGAGGCCTCCGTGACCTATCAAGACATCCTGTACGAGACACGCGATCACGTGGCCCGGATCACGATCAACCGGCCCAAGCAGTACAACGCCTTCACGGGCCAGACGCTCAGGGAGCTGACCCTGGCCGTGGAGACCGCCGGCGCCGACGACGAGATTGGCGTCATCGTGCTGACCGGGACCGGCGACAAGGCCTTCTGCGCCGGCGGGGACGTGAACTGGGAGAAGGAAGGCGGGCTCCGACGGCTGGTGCTCGAGCCCTACGTCTTCCACGTCACCCTCTCCCGCTGCCCCAAGCCCATCATCGCCCGGGTCAACGGCTATGCGATCGGCGCCGGGAACCACATCGCCTACTTCTGCGACTTCACCATCGCCGCGGAGCACGCCATCTTTGGCCAGAACGGCCCCCGGGTCGGGAGCCCAGCCGGTGGCGCCGTCGTCAGCTACCTGACGCGCGTGGTGGGCGCCAAGCGCGCGCGGGAGATCTGGATGCTCTGCCGCCGGTACACGGCGCAGCAAGCCTTGGAGATGGGGCTCGTGAACGCGGTGATTCCCTACGAGAAGCTCGACGAGGAGGTGGATCGCTGGTGCCAGGAGCTACTGGCGCTGTCCCCCACCTGCCTCAAGATCCTCAAGGCCTCCTTCGTGGAGGAGTTCAGCTATCTCTTCGGTCATGGAGATCAGTTCCGGCGCTACCTGGCCACCCGGGAGTTCTGGGAGGAGGAGCAGCAGGAGGGAGCGCGCGCCTTTCTCGAGAAGCGCCCGCCGGACTTCTCTCGGTTCCGGCGCCGGCGATGACGGGGTCGATGACCCCGAGGAGGCAATGATGAGGCTCAAGGATCGGGTGGCAGTGGTGACGGCGGCAGCCGGCGCCGGCATCGGCCAGGCGGTCGCACGGAGGTTCGCCGAGGAGGGGGCGGAGGTCGTGGTCTCCGATGCCCATCCCCGGCGGGCGCAGGAGGTCGCTGCCCAGATGGCGAAAGACTACGGCCGTGAGGTGCCCGCCTTCGCTGTCGACGTGACCCGGAAGGATCAGGTGGAGGCCATGGTGCACGGGGCGGTCGAGCGCTATGGCCGGATCGACATCCTCTTCAACAACGCCGGGATCAACAAGCTCTCGCCGGTGTGGGAGATGCCCGACGAGACCTGGCACCTGGTGCTGAACGTGTGCCTGACCGGGACCTTCTACGTCACGCGCGCGGTGCTCCCCCACATGATGAGGCAGGGGAAAGGGAGCATCATCAGCATGGCCTCGATCGCGGGCTGGGCCGCGTCGGACGCGGGGCAGGCCCACTACTGTGCTTCCAAGGCCGGGGTCATGGCCTTCACCCGGGCGGTGGCGGCCGAGTGCGGCAAGCACGGGATCCGCGCCAACGCCATCGCCCCGGGCGTGATCTACAACGAGTTCCTCGACCGGATCTACCCGCCCGACTACTTCGAGGCGCGCAAGAAGCTCGCGCTCCTGGGCCGGCTGGGGGAGCCGCGCGAGGTCGCCGATCTGGCCTGCTTCCTCGCCTCGGACGACTCCGCCTACATCACCGGCGAGGTCTTCTGTATCTCGGGCGGCAGCTACGTGAGAGGCTGACCGGTGCCGCGACCGGTCATTCCCGGCGGGTGACCGCCAGCGCTCCCGATCATCAGTAGCCTGACGGGGCTCTGGCGGGGCTCGCGGGCGCCTTGCTTACTATGCCGCAGGCGATGCGTCCGCCGGAGTTTCCGGTGGGATCGGTGACGTCGTCGTCAGGGCTGGCGTGGACCACCAGCGCGCTTCCGTCGGCGTCAAAGAGGGAGGTCGGCCCGGAGGCGAGCGTTACCAGCCTGGTGACGTATTCCAGCCGCCCCGTCCCGTCCGCCGCGACCTCGAGGTTCGGCAGGTCGCCCGCGTGGGGGCCCGCCGGGTTCTTCAGGCCATGCTTTTTCCCCCCGGGATTGAAGTGGCCGCCGGCGGTCATGAAATCCGGCGGATCACACTTCCCGACCGCGTGGATGTGGATCCCGTGCTTTCCGGCGGGGATTCCCCTGACCTGAGCGATGATTCGGACACCGCTCGCATCCTCCCAGAAGCTGGCAGTTCCGACCGCGTCACCCTTGGCGTTCTTCAGTTCGACGGTGGCCTGGGGGGTGCCGTACTGGAGCGTCGCGCACGCCCCAACCATCACTGCCACAGCGATTGCCCAGAGCACTTTCATCGTGCGTTCCTCCTGTGGATGGATGAGGAATATACGCGCCCCCTCGACTCGTGTCAAACCCGGGCAGGGCCGTCAGGGATGCCGCTCGTTCCACCAGGCCGCGGCGGCAACGCAGGCGACGCCGAGAGCCGCGCCGCCCACGGTATCGAGCGGCCAGTGGGCGCGGAGAACGACACGCGCGATCGCCACCAGGATGATCGCGAGCGCAGCTACCACCCACAGCGCGCTCCGCGCGCGGCGACTCGCGAGCGACTTCTCGCCGAGATAGGCTGCCATCACGAAGAAGGCCATGGCGGCAGTCACGTGGCCGCTCGGAAAGCCCATGCCGAGCCCCTCCGGCCGCGGTCGCCCGACCAACTCCTTCGCCAGCCCTTCCAGCGCCGGTGCCACCAGCATCACGGCGATCCAGAGCCACCAACGTCGCCGAAGTATGCGGGGGAGCGTGAAGACCAGGACGCCGGTTGCCGGGAGCAGGACCCATTTGCTGCCGAGGTGGTTGATCCACCAGAACACGGCCACCACTGCCGGCGAGAGCCCAGCCGCGATCGCCTCGTAGAGGCCGCGTTCGGGCTGGAACACGCCGCCCCAGGATGCGGCCAGCGCCAGAGCCAGGAACACCCCGGCGCTGATCAGAAAGACCACCTGCCAGCGCCTCAGCATTCGGTTCTCCCGGTGAATGGCGCCGGCTTCCTCAGCGGTAGACGCCGTTGTGACCGAGACTGTACCGCCCCGGCTGCGGGAACACGGCGAGGCCGTGGGGACCGGCGCCGACGCGGATCCTGTGCTGGAGGCGGCCGGTGCCCGTGTCGACCACGTAGACTTCGCCGTGGTAGCGGCCGCTGACCCAGAACTCTCGGCCGTCGCGCGTGACCCCACCCATGTCCGGGCTCCCGCCGATCGTCCACTTCGCGACCACCCTGCGGGTCGCGAAGTCGATGACCGAGATCGAGCCCTCGAGGCGGTTTGTCACGTAGAGCTGCCGGGTGTCGCGGCTCACGTAGAGCCCGTGGGCGCCGCGGCCTGTCGCCACGAAGTCGGCTTCCTTCATGGCCACCGGATCGATGACGGAAACGCCGTGGCGTCCTTGGTTGGCGACGTAAAACACCTCGGCGTCGGGCGCGAGTTTCACGTCGATCGGCGAGCCCCCGACCTGGAGCTCGCCGGCGACGCGCCGGGTTGGGATGTCGACCTTGACCACCCAGCCCGAGTACTCGCAGCTCGCCAGCAGGTATCCTCCGTCGGCGGAGAAGTCCAGATGATTCACGCCGGAGTGGCGGATGGGTACGCTCTGCTCGAGGGCCCAGGTACGCGGGTCGCGGAAGTCCAGACGCTCGTAGCGCTCGGCCACCACGATCGCCGTGCGGCCGTCCGGCGTGAAGTAGAGGTTATAGGGATCCAGCACGGGGATGGTTCCTTTCACCGTGCCAGTATGTGGGTCGATGATCGTGAGGGAGTCAGACCGGGTGTTCAGCACGTAGAGCGTTTGGAGGTCCCAAGACGGCGTGACGTGATGCGGCTCGCGGTCGACCGGGAGGCGAGCGATCACCCGGTACACCTGTGGATCAATCACGTCCACCGTGTTCGAGATGGTATTCGGGACGTAGACCCGCCCAGGGATGTCCGCGACCGTAGGGATCACGTCCGGACCGACGGTCGCCGCGTAAACGTTCGGGGGGACCACGGTGGTGCTCTGCCCCGCATGAGCGGCCACTGGCACGAGGGCGGTCACGGTAGGGATAGAGCCCGCTGTGAGAGCCCCGGCACCGGTCGAGCCCCGGAATTGGGACGCGGCAGCTCCCCCGGTCAGAAGCATCGCCACCAGTAGGCCGCATACCCCTCGCGCCGTTCCGCTCACTGTCCTCACTTCCTCTCCCCTCAGGCCACCCGACTCATGCCTCCCCTGCG
>JACQRS010000128.1 GCA_016206385.1 Candidatus Rokuibacteriota bacterium
CTTGGCAGTCAGGAGGCTTCCGTCG
The DNA here is from genome assembly GCA_016206385.1 of Candidatus Rokuibacteriota bacterium. Classification (GTDB taxonomy): domain Bacteria; phylum Methylomirabilota; class Methylomirabilia; order Rokubacteriales; family CSP1-6; genus JACQWB01. The sequence goes on from JACQRS010000128.1 coordinate 26, forward strand.
TGGAACTTGACGCCCTTCCGGATCTTGAACGTGTGAGTCAGCCCGTCTTTGGAGGCGGTCCAGCTCTCGGCCAGATCCCCGATAATCTTATTTGGGTCTTCCGGGTCAACCCGCAGCAGAAGGCTGTAATGGGGAGAGATAGGGTGGATGACGGCGAAGGTGTTCTCGCGATGGGCGTCGAAAGACGGCGGTTCAGCCGGCACGGCGAATACCAGCTCCCCGCCATAACGGGGCTTGTCCTGGGCGAGCGCGGCGGGGCCGGAGAGCATGAGAAGCAGGCCAAGAGCCAGCCCTCCGATCAGGACCTGACGCCAGCAGCTGATGTGTCGCATACCGTACCTCCTCGGGACGTTCATATTGAGGTGCGTTTTACACGAAACCAGCAACGTCGGAGCGAGGTTCCAGGGTCAGGGGTAGGCTAGTCGGAGGATGCCAGGGCTGTCAAGGAAAAACTCGTCGCTTTTACACGCGGATACAGGCGGCCCAGTGGCCCGGCTTTACCTCCCTCAGCTCGGGCACCACGCCTTTGCACTCCTCGATGGCGATGGGGCAGCGCGGGTGGAAGACGCACCCGGAGGGAGGGTTCAACGAGCTCGGCACCTCGCCGCCGAGCACGATGTGCTCCCGCCGGGCTTCCACGTCGGGGTCGGGAATCGGCACCGCCGAGAGCAGGGCCTTGGTATAGGGGTGCAACGGATCCTCATACAGAGCCTGCCGGTCGGCAATCTCCATGATCTTCCCGAGGTACATAACCACCACCCGGTCGGAGATGTGCCGGACCACAGAGAGGTCGTGAGCGACGAAGAGGTAGGTGAGGCGAAACCGCTCCTGAAGCTCCTCCAGCAGATTGATGATCTGGGCTTGGATGGAGACGTCGAGGGCCGAGACCGGCTCGTCGCAGACGATGAACGCCGGCTCCATGGCCAGCGCCCGGGCGATCCCGACGCGCTGGCGCTGGCCCCCGGACAGCTCGTGCGGGTAGCGGTCAGCCAGGGCTGGGAGGAGCCCGACGACGGAGAGGAGCTCGGCGACGCGCCGGCGCCGCTCCGTCCCGTCCGGGACAATGCCGTGCACCTTCAACGGCTCGGCGACGATCTGGCCCACTGTCATCCGCGGGTTGAGCGAGCTGTACGGGTCCTGGAAGATCACCTGGAGCTTGCGCCGGAGCGGGCGCAGCTCGGCGTCGGTCATGCCGGTCAGCTCCCGCCCCTCGAAGATGATCTGGCCGGAGGTCGGGCGTTCGAGCTGGAGGATGCACCGCCCCGTTGTGGTCTTGCCGCAGCCGGACTCCCCGACGAGGCCCAGGGTCTCTCCCCTCCGGATCGAGAAGCTCACCCCATCCACCGCCCGCACAAGCCCACCGTGTCGCGCAAAAAGTCCGCCGCTGCCCACGGGGAAATGCTTGACGAGATTCCTGACCTCCAGCATCACGCTGTCGCGGACAGTCATCTCCTGACCTCGCTCCCCAGAGTCTCGGCCATCCAGCACGCCGAGAGATGGCCGTCGGCGACGGGCATCAGCGGCGGGACCTCATCCCGGCAGCGCTCGATGGCGTAGCGGCAGCGCGGGACGAAGGCGCACCCGGGAGGCAGCCGCACGAGATCGGGCGGCTGCCCGTCGATGGGGTTCAGCTTCGCTTTGCGCGGCTCGTCCAGGCGGGGCACGGAGCGGAGGAGGCCCAGCGTGTAGGGGTGGCGCGGGTTGGCGTAGACCTCGCGCGCGCTCCCCTGCTCGATCATCTTCCCTGCGTACATGACGTTCACCCGGTCGGCGTAGCGCGCGACGATGCCGAGGTTGTGGGTGATGAGCACCATGGCGACGCCGAAGCGGCGGGAGAGATCCTTCATCAGCTCCAGGATCTGGGCCTGGATCGTGACGTCGAGCGCCGTCGTCGGCTCGTCTGCGATCAGGACGTCGGGCTCGCAGGAGAGAGCGATGGCGATCATCGCCCGCTGGCGCATCCCGCCGGAGAATTGATGGGGATAATCGTCGAGTCGGCTTGCCGCTCCCGGTATCCCGACGCGGCCGAGAATGTCAACCGCTTCTCGGCGCGCGAGTCGTCGTGAATGGCCGCGGTGGATGCGAAACATCTCGGCGACCTGGAACCCCACCGTCAACGACGGATTGAGCCCAGACGTCGCGTCCTGGAACAC
>JACQRS010000129.1 GCA_016206385.1 Candidatus Rokuibacteriota bacterium
GGACATGACCGTCCACGAGGCCCTGGCGTTCTTCGAGACCATTCCACCGATCAGGCAGAAGCTCCAGACCCTCCACGACGTGGGGCTTGACTACATTCGCCTCGGCCAGTCGGCCACCACGCTCTCTGGCGGGGAGGCCCAGCGGGTGAAGCTGTCCACCGAGCTCTCCCGCCGCGCCACGGGGCGCACCCTCTACATTCTGGACGAGCCCACCACCGGGCTCCACTTCGCTGACATCCAGCGGCTCCTGGACGTGCTGAACCAGCTCGTGGACCAGGGCAACACGGTGGTCATCATCGAGCACAACCTGGACGTGATCAAGACTGCGGACTGGATCATCGACCTGGGGCCGGAGGGGGGCGAGGAGGGCGGCCGTGTGATCGCCACCGGCACGCCGGAGGAGGTGGCCCGCCACGCCTCCAAGTCCTACACCGGGCAGTTCTTGCAGCGCGTCCTGGGGGCGCGGGGCTGACGGGTGTCGGAGCAGCGGTCTTGCCGGCATTCAGCACGCCAGAACGCGCCGGTCCGCTTGACGGGCAGCCCTGTCAGGCAGATACTGTGCCGCATCGGCAGCTCCCGACCTCAGAACTGGTGACCTCATGCAACCAAGCATGAACCAGAGTGTCCCGGTCGCGCAGCTCTACGCTGAGACCGAGCAACGGCTCAAGCAGACCGAAACGCTGCTGGCTGTGAGCCAGGCGGTCGGCTCGACGCTGGACCTGACCGAGATCCTGCGCCGGACCACGAGGGAGCTGGTCCGCGCCCTGGGAGCGGATGTGGGCGGCGCCTACCTCTTGAGCCCGAGCCGCGACAAGGTCACCGCGCTGGCGGGCTACCATGTCCCGAAGAATTTGATAGAGAGCCTTTCCAGCCCGCCGCTCCTCCGCGATCACCCGCTGATCAAAGAGCTGAGGGAGTCCAGACAGCCCGTTTACTCCGAGAACAGCGAGGCTGACCCCAGATTCGACTATCCGCTCATCCGTGTCCTGCCCCACAAATCCATTCTGATGTGCGCGATGGTGTTGAAAGACCAGATCATCGGCGGATTCGCGATTGCCTGGCTTCGCGAGGCCCACCGCTTCACCGCCGAGGAGTTGCGCCTCGTTGAGGGGATCACCCGCCAGGCGGCGATCGCGATTGAGAACGCCCGGCTTGTGGAGGCGGAGCGCCTGGCTCGGGAACGCCTGGAGGCGTCCGAAGCGCGCTACCGGGAGCTGTTCGAGAACCTTGCCGACATCGCCTATGTCCACGACCTGGAGGGGAAGATCCTGGCGATCAATGAGGCCGGCGTCAGGGCCAGTGGCTACACCCGGCAGGAGCTGCTGGGGATGAACATCGCGCAGCTCATGGCGCCAGGGGAGCTGGGCCGCCAGCTCGAGCTCCTTCGTCGGATGATCGCCGGGGAACGGATCCATGGGTTTTTCACAGCCGAGTTCATCCGGAAGGATGGCACCCGGGACGTCCTGGAATGCAGTGGGCGTCTGGTCTTCAAGGGCGGCGTGCCGGTTGCCCTCGAGGGCGTGGCCCGGGACATCACCACGCGTCGGCGGCTGGAAGAGCGGCAGGCGGCCTTCGTCGAGATCATGAAAGAGCTGGCGGGGCAGGATGACGTTGAGCGGCTCTTCTCGGTGATCGGCGAGCGGATTTGCCACCTCCTGGGGACGAACAGCGCGAGCTTCTGCGTGGTGGACGGGGAGGAGCTGGTGTTCCGGGGGGGCTACGGCTTTGACGAGCCGCTGCGGGCGACCCGGCGCCGGAAGATTGCCGAGAGCCGGGTGGGGCGGGTCGTGGTGACGGGGCAGTCGTACGTTTCCCCTGACATGACCACGGATCCGCACTGGCGTGACTCCACCATGGTGACCCGGTTTGGCTACCGCGCCATTCTGGAGGTGCCGGTGGTTCTCCGCGGAGCGGTGATCGGAGCCCTGGCCGCGTTGCATAAATCTCCTCGAACCTTTTCTTCGGAGGATGTCGCCCTTCTCACGTCGGTCGCCGACCATGTCGCCGTCGCGCTGGACCGGGCGAACCTGGTGGGTGAGCTGAAGGCCCGGCTGAAGGAGACGCAGACGCTTCTGGCGGTGAGCCGGGCGGTCAGCTCCACCCTGGACGTGACGGAAGCGATGCGGCGGGTGGCGCGGGAGACCTGCCGGGCGCTCGGGGCCGATATGGTGGGCGCATTCCTGGCCGACGCCGACCGGAAGTACCTGCGCCCCATTGCCGGCTACCACGTGCCGAAGCATCTCCTCGAGGCCTTCACGAACTACCCGATTCCCATCAAGGAAAATCCGACCCTGGAGGAAGCCTGGGAGCATCACCGCCCGGTCTACTCAAGCGACATGGAAAACAATCCCAGGATCGACCGCGAGACCCTCCTGCGCTTCCCTCAGCGGTCAACCCTCTTCGTTCCCATGATCGTCAAAGGAACGCCGATCGGGGGACTCTTCGCCACCTGGCGGGAAGGGCAACATCAGTTCACTCCGGAGGAGCTCCGAGTGGTGGAAGGGATCAGCCACCAGGCGGCCCTGGCAATCGACAACGCCCGCCTCTTCCAGGAAACGGAGCGCCGGCTGAGGGAGATGACCGGCCTCCACGAAATCTCCCGAGCCATGTCCACCCTGACCGATATTCGCGAGACCTATGGCCATCTGACTCGCCAGGTGGCCGAGCTGGTCGGCGCCCGGCGCTGCCTCATCGCGCTCTACGACCGGGAGCTGAGAGCGATGCGTGGCCAGCTCCCAGGGTACAGGGTGAGCGAGGATCTTGTCCGGGACATTGAGACCCCTGAGGTCAGCAAAGCCGCCATGCAGGTCGTGAACCTCAGGAAGCGCGGGAGCTTCATCGTCAACACTCCCCGCGATCTTCCCGCCGTGATCCAGGAGTTCATGGGCCGCCACCAGCTCGAGTCGGTTGCGGCGGTGCCCCTCAGCGTCGAGGGGCGGGTCATCGGGGTCCTCTACGCGGCCGACAAGCTCGGCGGGTTCAGCGACAGCGACACGCGGCTCCTCGAAGTTGTTGCGAACCACGCGGCGATCGTGATGCGAAACGCTCATCTCTACCAGCAGCTCAACCAGGCCTACGAGACCCTCAAGGCCACGCAGGACCACCTCGTCCAATCCGAAAAGCTCCGGGCTCTCGGGGAGATGGCAGGTGGGGTGGCCCACGACGTCAACAACGTGCTGGCCGTCATCCTCGGCCGGGCCCATCTCCTCCTGGAGCAGGTCGAGGACCCGGACATCCAACGGCAGCTTCGGGTGATCGAGAAGGCGGCGATGGACGGAGCCCGGACCGTCAGGCGAGTCCAGGAGTTCACCCGGATGAGGCGGGCGGGCGCGGTTCAGGCGGTGGACCTGAACCACGTGGTCGAAGAGGTGGTGGAGGTGACCCGCTCCCGGTGGAAGGACGAGGCCGAGGCA
>JACQRS010000151.1 GCA_016206385.1 Candidatus Rokuibacteriota bacterium
CGTATCAGGCCCTGATGCGGCAGGCCGGCTACTTCAGTCGGATGACCCGGATGCAGACGCTCGAGGCGGCTGGCCGACCGGTGTGAGCACCGTCGCTTCCGGGATGGTGGATCTATCGGTCGTCGTCCCTCTCTACAACGAGACGGCGAGCCTGCCCACGCTGTATGAGCACCTGCGGGAAGTTCTCCAGCGGCTCGGCCTGACGTACGAGATTGTCTTCGTCGACGACGGCAGCACCGACGGGTCGTCGGCGCTCCTGCTGGACCTCGCGGCGAAGGACCCCACTGTGACCCTGGTGGCGTTTCGCCGGAACTTCGGGAAGGCGGCGGCATTGTCTTCGGGGTTTCGCCATGCGCGTGGCCAAACGATCGTCACCATGGACGCCGACTTGCAGGACGATCCCAAAGAGATCCCGCGGTTCCTGGACAAGCTCAGAGATGGTTGCGACTTGGTCACGGGCTGGAAACACCCGCGGAGGGACCCGTTCTCGAAGACATTCCCGTCTCGAGTTATCAACACCCTGGTGAACTGGGTCGCGGGCACCTCGCTGCACGACATGAACTGCGGGTTCAAAGCCTACCGACGGGAGGTCGTCGACGCCCTGCATCTCTACGGGGGCCGCCACCGGTACATCCCGTTGCTGGCGACGCAAATCGGTTTCAATGTCGGGGAGATCGCGATCCGGCACCACCCACGAAAATTCGGCCGGTCGAAGTATCGGTTCAGTCAGCGCTGGCCTGCGCTGTTCGATCTGGTCTCCCTGCTGTTCCTGACGCGGTTCAATCGGAAGCCCCTCCACCTCTTGGGTGGTCTTGGCGTGTCGGCATTCGGCATCGGGCTGGGCCTGTGCGTGTATCTATCCTGGATCCGGCTCTTTCAGGGCGAGTTCATCGGACATCGGCCGCTCCTCCTGCTCGGCGTGATCCTGATGATCCTGGGGGTGCAACTGTTCTCCTTTGGCTTGCTGGCCGAGATGCTGACGTCGTTCCACCACGTGGACAGCGACGAGCACGTCCGGGCCATCGTGCGCGGCGGTCGGCGGGTGGAGGAGACTCCGTGAGCGAGCACACCCGCATCACTCGCGGAAATGTCGATCTGAGCCAGGACCTTGATGAGATCGTCTACAGTCGGCGCACGATCCGTCATTACGCCGACAAGAAAATCGCGCCGGAGGTCTACGAAGAGCTCATTTCGGCCGCGGTGCAGGCCCCGTCCGCCTGTAATCGCCAGGAATGGAGATTCCTCGTCGTCGAGGACAAGCGTCTGCTTCACTGGCTCTTTGAGCAAGGAGGGGCCACCTTCATCGACCACGTGCCCCAGGGCATCCTGGTCCTGCACGTGAATCGGACGGACAACAAGGCGTACTGGGACCCTGTCCAGAGCGCGGCGGCCGCCATCATGCTGCTGCAGCTGAAGGCCTACGCGCTCGGCATCGGCTCATGCTGGGTTTGTCATTTGCCTCCAAAGCGCGAGATCCGGCGGAAATTCAATATCCCGTCGTACTACGACCCGATCGCGTTCGTCACCCTGGGCTACTGGACGCGCGAGCCGGCTCGCCGGCCACGTAAGGTGGCCGTGAAGTCGCTGCTGGCCTACAACCGATTTTCGTTCGACGAGCCCCCCCTGCCGGTCTTCGACATGAGGGTATTCCTGCGGCTGTGGGCCCGCCGCCTGTACTACCTGCTCCCCTGGCGCAAGCACCTGTACCCGTGGGTCAGGAAGTACGAGAAGAAGTTCTATGACTGATCTCCCCGGGCGGGCGGTGTACCTCGACGCGGTCGCCGCGCAGGCGCCCCGGTTGCTGGGCCTGATCAACCGGAACAGCGCGTCGGCGACCTACGGCTGCTTCGATCGGAGCTATTGGCATTACCGTGTCGTGGACACGCCATCGGCGCGATGTCAGGAAGCGGTGCTCACGCTGGCGTTGCTCCACCACCTCAGCGAGTCACCCTATCGCGGCAAGGATACGCTGCTTGCCTGGGCCCGGGCCGGGATGGACTTCTGGCGCAGCCAGCAGCGCCCGGACGGCTCCTTCGACGAGTGGTACCCGAACGAGCACAGCTTCGTGGCCACGGCGTTCTCGGCCTACGCGGTGGCGGAGACGCGGCTCTTGTGCGACCGCGCGCCCGGAGGCGGAGAAGCCGCCATCGATGCCGGACTCGCCCGGGCCGGGCGCTGGCTCCTCAAGACGAGCGAGGCCCGGGCCCTCAACCAGCTCGCCGGGTCGACCGCCGCCCTCTATAACATTTTTCTCGTGACCGGCGAGCGCGAGTTCGAGCGCGGCGCCCGCGAGCGGCTGGGCGTGCTCGGGCGGCGCCAGAGCCGCGAAGGCTGGTTCCCCGAATACGGTGGCGCCGATATCGGGTACCTGTCCCTGGCCATTGCTTACCTCGGCCAGCTTTACCGGAAGGCGGGATGGCCGGAGGCCCTCGAGATCGCCTCGGCCTCGATGGAGTTCATCAAGATGTTCCTGCACCGGGACGGGACGGCGGGGGGGGAGTACTCGAGCCGTCTTACCGAGTACCTGATCCCGGACGGGTTCGAGATCTTCGCACGCGAGTCGAGCGCCGCACGGACCATCTCCCGCTTCGTGCGGGACTCGCTCCGGACGGGTCGGGGGGTGTCCCTCCCCGCCTTCGACGACCGGTATCTGACGTACGTCGGCTCCAATTTCCTCGAGGCCTATCGGCACGCGGTCGTGGATGTCTCGGCGGAGGAGCCGGTCGTGTCGCCGGGCCGGCGCGGCGTCTTCATGCTGTTCAACGAGGCGGGGCTGGCGGTGATCCGCGATGAAACGTACGAGGGCGTGGTGAACCTGCACCGGGGTGGCGCCTTCAAGTTCGTATTCAAGAACGGCGCTACCCTGAGCGATGCGGGCCTCATCGCGGTCACCCCCAAGCGCGGCCCGCTCTACGCAGGGTACTGGGACGAAGCCGTCGACCAGCGGGTCGACGACCGGCGGGTGACGGTCCGCGGCCGGCTTCGCCAGGTCGAGGAGCGCCCACTAGCACCGTGGTCGAACATCGTGTTCCGGGCCTTCCAGCTGACGGTGGGGCGGCTCGCGGGAGTGGGATTGAGGCTGAAGGACCTCCTCCGGAACGTCATCATCATGCCGCGCGCCCGGCGTCGCGTCGAATACGAGCGGATCATCGAGGTCGACAGCGACCGGATCAGCGTCGCCGACCGTGTGCGCTGGGCGGGGCGGCAGGCTGATGTGCAGACGGTCGTCCTCGGCGTCCGCAACTCGTTTCCGTACACGCCGTCGAGCAAGTTCTTCAACACCGCCGACCTCGACGACCGGCCGCTCGTGCTCTCTCCGTCCGCGGCTGACTGCCGGCACGGCTACATCGAGGTTTCGCGCCGCTACAGCCTCGACGGCGAGCTGTGCGAAACCACCATGAGGGCGGGCTGAGTCGGCCTCGTGACGGCCGTTCTGAGCCTCGCCGTGGTGGCGGCGTTCGTCGGCGTGTGGTTCGCGCTCGCCGAGCGGCTGGTGGCGTGGTCCGACGAGATCACGCACCTGAGCGCCGCGCAGGGCCTCCTCCTCACGGGCCGGCCGTATCTGGTCGCCTTCGACCGCTGTGCGGCCCTGACCCCCGTCCAGTACTTCCGCGGCCTGGAGATCACCTGGCTGGCGGCGCAGAGCTACCGGCTGTTCGGGGAGTCCCTCAGGGCGGCGCGCAGCACGCCGCTGCTGTTCACGGTCCTGGCCTGGCTGGCGTACGCGATCTACGCC
>JACQRS010000152.1 GCA_016206385.1 Candidatus Rokuibacteriota bacterium
TGGAGCGAAAGGGCGACGCCGACTGGCGGGTGGTGGAACCCAAGAAGGGCAAGGCCCGCGAAGCCAGGATCAACGACCTCCTGTTCACCCTCCGGAACCTCAAGTGGAGCACTCTCGTCTCGCCCGGGGGAGAGGAGGCGTCGCGCTATGGTCTGGACCAGCCCTCCTTTGAAGTGACGCTCTGGAAAGCCGACGGCGGCGAGATCGGCACGGTGCTCATCGGCAAAAAGGAGGCGGACAAGACGTACCTCAAGATCAAGACCGCCCCGGCCCTCTACGCAGTGGAGAGCCGCCAGCTCGGCGACCTGCCGAAGATCCCCGACGACCTGCTCTCGTAGGCGTTGACTCCCGTCCCCGGCGGGTCCTGTCACGGCGAGCAGCCCCCGCCGTCCTCGCTCCACCCATCCCCCCGTGGGGAACCCCTTCCGCTGCGGGCGGCGGGGGCACCCCGCTCGCCGTGCCACCCGCCGGGCACCGGACGCGTTGCCTTTGAGGAGAAGGCTCTGTAAGATAAACGTCATGATGAACGAGATCTATCTCAAGCAGATAGAGCTGGGCCCCATGCAGAACTTCGTCTACCTGGTCGGGGATCCCGTCGCGAAGCAATGCGTCGCGGTGGATCCGGCCTGGGAGATCGAGACGATCGTGGACACGGCCCGGCGCGATGACATGGCCATCGTCGGGGCACTCATCACGCACACGCACCAGGACCACGTGGGCGGGCACCTCTTCGGGCTGGACATCCCGGGTGTCGCCGAGCTGCTCGAACAGGTGAAGGCCAAAGTCTACGTCCACAAGGCCGAGCGGGAGTTTCTCAAAGGGTTCGGGTCCGACCTCGTCAAGGTGGACGCCAACGACACCCTCCAGGTGGGCCGGCTCACCATTACTTTCGTCCACACGCCGGGGCACACGCCCGGCTCGCAGTGCTTCCTGGTGGAGGACCGGCTGATCTCCGGCGACACGCTCTTCATCGGCTCGTGCGGCCGCACCGATCTGCCGGGGAGCGACCCGACCGAGATGTACTACTCCCTGACCCAGCGGCTCTGGAAGCTGTCCGACGAAACCCTTCTCTTGCCGGGCCACAACTACGGCGGGGCTTCCTCGACGCTCGGCAACGAGAAGCGGTCCAATCCCTTCATGCGCTTTACCTCCCTCGGCGATTTCCTCAGCGTCATGGGGGGCAGCCGGATCGTGCTTCCCTGAATAGCCTCGGAGGGGGGCTTCGCCCCCCTTCCGATACCTCCCCCCAAGGGATTGCGCGGGCAAAGCCCGCGCTCGAACACGCCTCGGTCCGAGCTCACGTCGCGGTCAAGCCTCCGTCCACAAACAGCACCTGGCCCGTGATGTAGCGGGGGCAGCTCGCAAAGAAGAGCACGGCGGCTGCCACATCCTGGGGATCCCCCTCCCGCCCCATCGGCACCTCACGGCGGAGCCGCCGGCGCAAGGCCGGCGAGGCATCCGCCGGGAGGAGCACGGCGCCGGGGGCGACGCAGTTGACCTGAACCTGCGGCGCCAGCGCCAGGGCCAGCCCCTTGGTCAGCATCACGAGGCCCGCCTTGGAGACGCAGTACGGGATGTAGGCCGGCCACGGGCGAACCGCGGCCACGTCGGCGATGTTGACGATCCGACCGCGGCCCGCCCGGCGCATGGCGCGGGCCGCGGTCTGGCTCACCAGGAACGGGCCCCTCAGGTTCACCGCGAGGATGCGGTCCCACTGCCCCGGCGTGGTGAGCGGGAGCGGGGTCCGGAAGAAGACCGCGGCGTTGTTCACGAGGAGGTCGAGCCGCCCGAAATGCCGGAGCGTCTCGCGGACGAGCCGGCGGGCACCGGCCGGCAGCGAGACATCGGCGCGCAGGGCGCGGGCGTCCACGCCGAAGGCGCGCAGCTCCCCCACCACCGCCCGGGCGGCTGCCGCGGAGCGATGGTAATTGATCGCCACGTGGCATCCCTCCCGCGCCAGGGCCAGCGCGATGGCGCGGCCCAGCCGAACCGCTCCGCCCGTGACGAGAGCGACCTGGCCCGCGAGCCGGCCGGCCGATTTCTTGACACCCCGTATTCTGTGTGGTTTCATCGGGTTCGCCATGGCCTCATCGGTCGGCAACTGGTTCAAGGTTCGCCTGATCGCCGGCTTCTTCGTGACGGTTCCCGCCATCGCCACGTCGTGGCTCCTCTACGTGTTCTGGGACAATATCGACAACTTCTTTTCCCCCGTCTACCAGCAGATCTTTGGCCGGCGCATCCCGGGCCTCGGCTTCCTCACCGCCGTCGCCTTGATGTTCCTCATGGGGACCATCGCCACCAACATGGTGGGCCGGCGGATCCTCTCCTGGGCCGAAGGGTTGCTGCTCCGGGTGCCGATCTTCAGGAGCATCTACCCGCCCGTCAAGCAGCTCCTCGAGTCCTTCTCCCCGCAGCGCCGGGGTTCCTTCAAGGAGGTGGTCCTGGCGGAGCACCCGCGCAAGGGCGAGTACGTCTTCGGCTTCCTCACCGGCGAGGTGCAGGTGGAGGCGCCGGAGGGTAAGCGCCAGATGGTGACCGTCTTCATTCCCACCAACAACCTCTACCTTGGCGACGTGATTCTCCTCCCCAAGGAGGACGTGATCCCCACCGGCCTGCCCGTCGAGGAGGGGATCCGGATCATTCTTTCGGCCGGCACCGGGGTGCCGGGGCGCCTGCCGCGAAACCGCATCTGACCGCGCCGGCCGCGAGTCGCTTGAACCTTAGGCACCGGGTCGGGGAAAGTCAAGCACGGCCGGTGAATAGGGCGCTGCGCTCGGCCGTCCAAGCGACAGATTCCGGAGATTCCCGCTGATGACGCTCCGCTGCCTCTGGATTCGCCGTCGGATCGGCCCCTACCTGGACCAGGCCCTGGCGGAAGGCCCGGCCCGGGCAGTGGCCCGTCACCTCAATGGTTGCGCCGATTGCCGAGAGCTGGCGGGCCGGGAGCAACGCCTGATGAGCCGGGTTGGCGAACTGGCAGGAGACCCGACCGAGCCGAACTGGAACGCCTTCTGGCCGGGGGTCCGCGCCCGCATCCTGTCAGAAGCCCCGCTGGCGGGCCGGCCTCCGTGGCGCTCCCCGCTCCGCTGGCCCCTGGGCTCGCTCCCGCGCCTGGCCGTGGGCTCGGCCATGGCAGGGGTCGTCCTCTTTCTGGGCCTCATCTTCTGGGAGAACCGCTACCCGGTCGCGCCGCCGGAGCCCGGCGTCGTCGTGGGAGCTCTCGAGATGGCAAATCCCAATGCGAGCGTGATGGTCTTTTCCACCCCCGAGCAGGAGATGACCGTGATCTGGGTGTTCGGTCTTGACCCGTCGGGGGATCAGTCGCGGCGGCAACGCGAGGACACGAGGTGGACATGGCACCCGCCGTCCTTGGCGTTCTCCTTGGCTTAGCGCTGTACGGGGCGAGCCCCGCCCCCACCGAGGCGGCTGGCGTGAGGATGATCGCCGGCGACAGGCACGGGCTCCATCACGACCCTCATCACCGGCCCGGGCGCCATCACCACAGGACTCACCGCGGGCATGGGGTGCATCCCCGGAGCGAGACCCTGATCGTCCCTCACGCAGCGGTCGTCGTCCCGGCCCCGCCGTCTCGCCGTTGGGTCTCCGGCTACA
>JACQRS010000140.1 GCA_016206385.1 Candidatus Rokuibacteriota bacterium
CATTCGAGCCGCTCGTTCTTGATCACGAGGAGCTGGACGTCGGTGGCGGCGACCGCGCCGGCGGACCGCGGCGCCTTGCGGAAGAGCGCCATTTCGCCGAGCAGCTCGCCCTCGCCGAGGGTGCCGATCACGCGCTCGCCGCCGGCCATGCGCTTGCGGATGTCCACCTTTCCCGCATGGACCACGAACGCCTCGCCACGCGCCTCGTCGCCCTCGTTGAAGATGACCTGTCCCTGGGTGAAGTCGCGCCGCTCCATATCGCCAACCGTGAGGTTCTTGTAGATCTCCAGCCCGATGGAGGGGAGCGACGACTTCGCCTCCACCGGCAGCCCCGCGTTCGTCCACCCGCCCAGCCCGCCTTTGAGGATCCGGACGGAGCGGTAGCCGCGCTGGCGGAGCAGTTGGGTGACGCGCGCGCTCGTCTGCTCCTCGGGGCTGCTGCAGTACGTGACGATGGTCTGTTTGGGCTCAAACTGAAGATCGAAGCGGGCCGCGTCGTCGGGGAGCAGGCGCATGGCGCCGGGTAGCTTGAGGGGGCTCGTCTCGAAGTCGCTGGCGGTGCGCGCGTCGAGGAAGACGGGGTTCAGCCCTTTCTCCATGAGGGTGATGACCTGACCGGGCAGGATCCGGAAGCGGTTGCGCCACCAGCGGCGGAACCAGATGCCGCCGAAGCCGCTGGCGCTCACCAGGGTGACGCCGAGCGCCACCCACGCCCAGGGGAACGGCCGGGGCGGGGGATTCTTGATCTTGTCCTGGGCCTCGGCGATCATCCGTTTGACGTCGGTGAGGCTGGCGTGCAGCTTGTTGGCCTCCTGGAATTGCCGCTCGGCGCGCGTGAAGCTGTCGTTGAAGAAGTCGCGGAGCCCTGTCCACCAGATCCTGTTGAACCGGCTCTCCGCGCCCGGGTTCACGGCGGTTCCCTTGACGAAATCGTGCACGGCGTCGGAGGGGATGAGGAAGTTGAACCCCTGCACGATGCTGCCCTCCGGCCCCGGCGCCAGCGAGACGAAGGTCAGGACGCCGACCACCTCGCCGCGGGAGTTGACCGCCGGGCCGCCCGAGTTACCCCAGGCGGCGGGAGCGTCCGTCTGGATGATGGGTTGGTTGGACACGTCCTGCTTGAAGCCGGAGATGGCGCCGTTGGTGACGGAGGCCTCTAGCGAGGCGCTCTGGTTGAGCAGCTCGTGGCTCAACACCACGCCGGGAAAGCCCAGGATGTGGATCGGGTCGCCAATCTTGGCCGTCTTGGAGTCGCCGACCGGCAGGACCGGATAGTCCTTTCCTTCGATCTTGAGCAGGGCCAGGTCGCGCCCGGACATCTGGCCGGGCTCGGTGCTCAGCGGTGGGGTATACTTCTTGACTTCCGCCGGCAGGCGGACGCCGTTGGAGAGCAGAACGAAGAGCTGGGGATTGAGCTTCACCTTTGCCGTGGGGACGACCGTGTCGTGCACCTGGCGCTTGAGCTGCTCCTCCGCGGCCGGCCTCTCGCCGGGGTTCAACCCCATCCGCCGCAGCAGGACAGGGATGCACGCTTGCTCGGCCCCGCGCTTGGCGAAGCTGTTAACCAGCCACCGGCCCGGTGTGTGGGCGGGCTGGACCACGTGGGCGTTCGTGACGAGGAGGCCGTTCGGGTCGATGAACCAGCCCGTGCCGGTCTCGCGGAACGCCGGCGGGCTGACCTGCGTCTCCCCGGCGCCGCAGTTGACCCGGACCTCGGCGGTGATCTCTGCAATAATCAGGCCCACGGCCGGCTTCGCCCGGAGCAACGCCTCCTGGACCGAGAATGGGCGCTCCGCGCTGGCGGGGAGCACCCCCGCGACCAGCAGGCTCAGCGCGAGAACGGACAACGCCCGACTCACCAGGCGCAGCATGGCCCCGATTCTATACCGGATGGGGCCCGAAATGAAGCGGGTGTGAGGTTACCCTTGGCGGGAGGTCCCGGTTGGGCTAACCTAAGAGTATGCCCACCACAGCGAGCGGAGACGCGGGATGAAGTGTGACAGGTGCCAGCAGGAAAACCCCGCAGGCATGAAATTCTGCGGGGAGTGTGGCGCACGGCTCGTGCTCCTCTGCTCCGCGTGCCGCGCATCGAACCCTCCATCCAGTAAGTTCTGCGGCGAATGTGGCGCCCCGCTCGCCGAAGGCACGCGGCCGCCCAGCCGCGTCCCCGAGAAGCCGCTCGACGCCGAGGCTGGGCTCGCGGGCTCGCCCAAGTCGGTGACGGTCCTCTTCGCCGGTCTCAAGGGCTCCGCAGAGCTGTTCGGCGATTCGGACCCCAAGGAGACGCGAAAGCTCCTCGACCCGCTGCTGGAGCTCATGGCGGAGGCGGTCCGCCGCTACGACGGCACCGTGAGTCAGCAGATGAGCGATGGCCTCGTGGCGCTGTTTGGAGCTCCGGTGGCCCACGAGGACCATGCGGTCCGGGGCTGCTATGCCGCGCTCACCATGCACGACGCCGTCGAGCGGCACGCCAGCGAGCTGCGCCGGAGCCAGGGGCTCGATGTCCAGGTGTGGGTCGGGTTGAACTCCGGCGAGGCGGTGGTCCGATCCGTCGGCAGCGGCGCCGACACCCGCTGCACCGCGGTGGGCCCGGCCATTCAGGTCGCGGCCCGTATGGATCAGCTCGCCCGGCCCCGCACGACGCTCCTGACCGCGGAGACCCTCCGCTTGGTCAAGAGCTACATCGAGGTCAAGCCGTTGGGGCCGGTGCCCGTGAAGGGGTTGGCCGAGCCCATCGAGGTTTATGAGATCCTCAGGGCGAGACCCGCGCCGACCCGCCGGCGAGCCCGAGTCGCCCGGCGCCTCACCCCGTTTGTGGGTCGGCAGGTCGAGTTCGATCAGCTGGGCAAAGCCCTCGAGCGAGCACATGGCGGCCAGGGCCAGTTGGTGGCGCTCGTCGGTGAGCCAGGCGTGGGCAAGTCGCGCCTGGTCTGGGAGTTCACCCGCTCCCATCGTGCTCAGGGGTGGCTGGTGCTCGAAACCGGCTCGGTCTCTGGCGGCGAGGCCACCGCGTACGCCCCCGTTATCGAGTTCCTGAAGACCTACTTCCAGATCGAGCCCACCGACGATGGGCGCAAGATCCGCGAGAAGCTCACCGGGAAGCTCTTTACGCTGGAACGCTCGCTGGAATCGACGCTGCCGGACTTCCTGGCGCTCTTCGATCTGCCGGTGGAAAATCCCCAGTGGCAGGCCCTCGATCCGCCGCAGCGGCGGCAGCGGATCCTGGACGCGGTCAAGCGCATTCTGGAGCGGGAGAGCCGCGTCCAGCCGGTCTGCCTGGTCTTCGAGCACCTTCAGTGGTTCGATGCCGAGACCCAGGCGCTGCTGGGTCACCTGGCCGAAAACCTTTCCGAGGCTCGGGTGCTCCTCTTGGTCACTTACCGGCCCGAGTTCCAGGATGGGTGGGGAGGCAAGAGCTCCTGCATCCAGCTCAAGGTCAACCCCTTGTCTCGCGAGACCGCCGAGGCATTCCTCGAGGCCCTTCTCGGGGACGACGCCGACCTTCTGCCGCTCAAGCAGATCTTGATCGAGGCGAGCGGCGGGAACCCCTTCTTCCTCGAGGAGAGCGTCCGGGACCTGGTGGAGGCCCAGCTCCTGATCGGCGAGCGCGGGAGTTATCGCCCCGCGGGGGATCTCGAAGGTGTTCAGGTACCGGAGACCGCGCATGCGGTCCTGGCCCGACGGCTCGAGCGGCTCCCGCCTGAAGCGAGGCATCTCATCCAGTCAGCCTCCGTCATCGGCAGGGATTTCTCCTTTGAGCTCCTCCAGGCCGTCGCCGAGACACCGTCGGACGAGCTCCGTCGGGGTCTCGAGCGCCTTCAGGCCGCCGGGTTCGTGTACGAGACGAGCCTCTTCCCTGAGCTCGAATACACGTTCACCCACGCGCTGACTCAGGAGGCCAGCTATAGAAGCCTCCCCGAGGAACGCCGCCAGGCCTTCCACGGCCGGGTCGTGGATGCGATCGAGCGGCTCTATCCGGACCGCGTCAGCGCCCAGGTCGACCGCCTCGGCCGCCACGCGATGAGGGCTGAGGCGTGGGAGCGGGCGTTCCGCTACTTCCAGCAGGCCGGCGCCAAGGCGGCCGCGCGCTCGGCCGACCGGTCCGCCGCCGCGGGCTTCGAGCAGGCGCTGGTCGCGCTCGACCACCTTCCGGAGAGTCCAGACACCTTCGAGCACACTATCGAGATCCGAATCGGCCTTCGCCATCTGCTCTTTCCGCTGGCGGAGCTCGGACAGGTCGTCGCCCACCTTCGCGAGGCCGAAGCGCTGGCCACGGCGCGCGGGGATCAGCGGCAACTCGCGCGGGTGTTGGCGTACCTCGCGCACTATTTCTGCGTGGCGGGCGAGCCCGACCAAGCCCTCGACTTCGCGCAGCGCGCCCTCGACATCGCTGACGCCCTTCGGGATCTCTCGATTCAGATCGCCGCCACGTTCTTTCTGAGCCAGGCGGCCTACTCCCGCGGCCACTATCGCCGGGCGGCTGACTGGCTCACCACCAGAGTGGACGTCCTCCAGGGCGATCGGGTTCGCGAGCGCTTCGGGCTTCCGGGCTTTCTCTCCGTGTTCTCCCACACCTGGCTGGCCCTGTCCCTGGCCGAGCTGGGACAGTTCGCTCAGGGGATCGGCCACGGGGAAGAGGCGCTCCGGATCGCCGAGTCGGTTGACCATCCGTTCAGCCTTTCGGTGGCGCGGCACGGCCTCAGCGGTCTCTACCTTCGCAAAGGGGAGTTGGGGAGGGCCGTGCCGGCGCGCGCCCTTGACCTCAAGCAGGTTCCGGACCTGCCGTACTATGCGCCCTGGGTTGTCACAGATCCGGGCTTTGCCTATGCCCTCGCCGGGCGCGTCGCCGACGCGATCCCATGGCTGGAGCAGGCGCTGGAGCATGCGACGTCCAGGCGGTTATTGTCCGGCCAGTCACTCCAGCTCGCCCGGCTCGGCGAGGCCTATCTCCTGGCCGGCCGCATCGATGACGCGATCAAGCTTGCGGTCCGGGCCCTGGAGCTCTCCCGCCAGCACAAAGAGCGGGGCAACGAGGCGTGGGTCCTTCGCCTGCTGGGCGAGATCGCCGCGCATCCGGATCGCCTCGATGAGGCGGAGGCCGACGCGTCCTACCGGAAGGCCTTCGCGTTGGCCAAGGAGTTCGAGATGCGCCCGCTCATGGGCCTCTGCCACCTCGGTCTCGGGACCCTCTATCGCCGGATCGGGCGGAAGGACCAGGCACGGGCCGAGCTGAGCACCGCGATCTATCTGTTCGGCTCGATGGACATGACGTTCTGGCGCGGCCGGGCGGAAGCCGAGCGGACAAACGTCGGATGAAGTTCGCGTGGCAATCCCGCTCCTGATCGACACCGACCCCGGCATCGACGATGCGCTGGCCCTGCTTCTCGCGTTTGCTTCCCCCGAGGTCTCGGTGGAGGCGATCACCACCGTGGCCGGCAATGTGCCCGTGGAGCGGTGCACGGCGAATGTCTGCCGCGTCCTCGAGGTCCTGAAGCTTTCCCGTCAGCCGCTCGTGGCCCAGGGTGCCTCGAAGCCGCTGGTCCGATCGTTGGTTTCGGCCGGCCATGTCCACGGCGAGGACGGCCTGGGAGACCTCCACCGGTTCAGCGATGCCGATGGCAGCCCCCGCTACCCACCTGTCGAGCCACGCCTCGCTCCCGGAGATGGACCGGACCTGATTCTAGAGTGCGCGGCCCGCTTTGACGGGGAGCTGGTGGTTGTCGCCCTCGGGCCCCTCACCAACCTGGCCCTGGCGCTCCAGCGCGATTCCCGCCGGCTGGCTTCCATCCGCCGTCTGGTGGTGATGGGGGGCGCTGTGGCGTGTCCGGGAAATGTCACGCCCGTCGCCGAGTTCAACTTCTATGTTGATCCCGAGGCAGCCGCCCGGGTTCTTCAGGCCGGGCTTCCGCTGGAGCTGATCCCGCTGGATGTCACGCGCCAGACGGTGCTGTCCCGCTCGGCGCTCGACGGGAGCCTCGCAGCGTGTCCCGGGCCGATCGCCCAGTTTGTTTCCGACTTCACTCTGAAGGGCTTCGCCTTCGGGGCTGATTCCGGAGAGGGAGGCCTCACCCTGCACGACCCGCTCGCCCTGGCCGTGGCGTTGGATCCCTCGCTAGTGAGCTCAGAGGCCCTCCACGTGGCTGTGGAGTGCGGGGGAAGCCTCACCCGAGGCATGGCTGTCGCCGACCGGCGGCCGCTTCCGGCTCAACACAAACGGCCGCCCAACTGCCGGGTCGCCATGTCGGTGGATGCTTGCCGGTTCCTCGCCCTCTTCCTCGACAGGCTATGCCGCGCGTCACGGTGATCGGGTCAGCCAACGTGGACTTCACGGTCGCGGTGCCGCGGCTGCCCCGGCCAGGGGAGACCGTCCTGGGCGGGACCCTTCACGTGAGCCACGGCGGCAAAGGCGCCAACCAGGCTGTGGCAGCGCGGCGGCTCGGTGGTGA
>JACQRS010000146.1 GCA_016206385.1 Candidatus Rokuibacteriota bacterium
AGGGCTTGCTCGGCGAAGGCGATGCCGGCGTCCTTGCCGTAGGCGAGGATCAGCGCGCTGTACGCGAGGTAGCCGAGCGGAAAGAGGAAGGAAAGGCCGAGGAGCCAGTGGAGCAGCCCGCGAACCCGGCGACGCCCGACGAGCGAAGCGACAGCCGTCGCGGCGAAGAGCAGGACCACCCCCATGCCCTCGCCGTGGGTGTGAAAGAAGGAGAGGCCCGCCTCGATGGTGAACACCACATCCTGGACCACCTCGGTGTCGTACTCCCGCGACCCCGACAGGTTGTGGGTCTCGCGCGCGGCAAAAATCCGCTCCGTCGAGAAGCGCTGGATCTGGGGCCGGAGGAGGGACATGACAGCGCCGCCGGTGGTCCCGAGGGTGAGGAGCAGCACAGAGAGAAAGATCAGAACGCGAGGCGGCAAGCGCATGAGCAAATCTTATCAGACGCGGGGGTGGACAGCGCCCGCGGTTTTGCCTAATGTAGAGCCCGCAATGGGTGAAGGTCTCTGGAACGATGCGCTCTCGCGGATGAGGGCCCGCGTGGTGAAGATCGCGGAGGGCGTGAGGGAGGGGTTCCCTCACTTCGCCGATCCCGAGACCGGCCGGTGGACCTGCTCGCCCACGGGCGACTGGACCGGCGGTTTCTGGAACGGCATGCTCTGGCTCTCTGCCGCCGGCGCCAGGGAAAGACGTTACCTCCAGTGGGCCGAGCAGTGGACCGAGAGGCTCAGGGCCCGGATCGACTCGGACACCGTGTTCCGCGGCTTCCTCTTCTACTACGGCGCCGCGCTGGGTGGCATGCTCCTGAACCACCGCGGCGCGAGGGAGATCGGGCTGCTGGGCGCCAAGGGGCTCGCCTCGATGTACAACCCGCGGGCCGAGGCCCTCCCGCTCGGGAGCGAGGCGGAGGAGGCCTCCGATGTGGGGAAGGGCGAGGCCAACGTGGATACGGTGCAGGCCTCGGCGCTGCTCCTCTGGGCCCACCGGGAGACCGGCGACCCCGGCCTCCGCGAGATCGCGCTCAAGCACGCCGCGCGACACATCGAGTTCTGCCTGCGCGAGGACGGATCGGTCTGCCAGTCGGCCTCCTTCGAGCCGGCGACCGGCACGATCCTCCGCCGCTACACCCACAAGGGCATCACGGACCAGAGCACGTGGGCCCGCGCCCAGGCGTGGGGCATCCTCGGCTGGACCCTCACCGCCCAGTGGTCGGGCGATCTGCGCTTTCTCGAGCCCGCCGAGCGAGCCGCCGACTGGTGGCTCGCCCACGTGCCCGACGACTGGGTCGCGTTCTGGGATTTCGACGATCCGGCCATTCCCGAGACCAACCGCGACACCTCGGCGACAGCCATCGTGGCGGCGAGCCTGCTCAAGCTGGCCGCCCTCACGCGCTCTGAGGCGAGGCGACTCGTGTACCGGCAGGCCGCCGAGGTGACGGCGCGGGCGCTGGTGGAGGGCTCCCTCGGCGCTGACGGCATCTTGAGGGACGGGTGCTACAACAAGCGGATCGGCCTGGCGATTCGCCACGAGCTGGTCTGGGGCAGCTACTACCTCTACGAGGCGCTCCACGGGCTGGCCGCAACGCTGGATCCGGCGCGCGTCTGACCCCGCAACCGGAGGAACGCTCATGTACGTGATCGTGGCCGAATTCAAGATCAAGCCCGACCAGGTGGAAGCGTTCGGACGGCTCGTCGTCAAGCAGGCCAACGACTCGATCGAACGGGAGGAAGCCTGCCACCAGTTCGACGTCTGCCAGACCGAGGACGACGCGAGCAAGTTCCTGCTTTACGAGGTTTACAGCGACAAGGCGGCCTTCGAGCGACACCGGAGCCTGAGTCATACCGCCACGTTCCTTGCTACGGTCCCGCCGATGATCGCCGAGCGGAGCGTCCGCGGGTTCAACCGTCGCGAGGAGGCGCGCCGCTGACGCACCGTCCTTGACAAGCTGGCGTCCGAATTACATACTGCCTTCACCATGGGCGGGGACGGGAGGAAGCGGATGGCGCAATTCGTGGTCCGGTC
>JACQRS010000147.1 GCA_016206385.1 Candidatus Rokuibacteriota bacterium
CTGCTGTCCCGATCCCGCCCTGGGGTCCCTCAACCGCGAGTGCTTCGACGCCAGGCAAACCCCACCCGACACGATCGTCCGTTCCGCCCTGACCCTGCCGTTCCTGGCTCCCTGCCGACTGGTGGCGGTCAGGGAGAGCCAGGCGCTCGACGGCAGGGAAAGCCACTCCCTCAGGGAGTACGCGAAGGCTCCCAATCCCTCCACACGCCTCCTCTTCCTCGCCAGCGAGAGGCTGCCGCCCGGCCACTGGCTCCTGGAGCTGGTTCCGGCCGCTGCGGTGGTGGCCGCGCGCCCGCCCGCGGTGCGCGAGCTTCCGGGCTGGCTTCAACGGCGCGCAGCAACGGCGGGTCTCTCGCTGAGTGACGACGCGGCCCAGCTCCTGGTCGAGTGGGTCGGCGAGGACCTGACAGCGCTTCTCGGCGAGCTGGAGAAGGCGACCCTCTGGGCAGGGGAGCCGGGGGGGCGGGTTGGCGTGGAGGAGGTCAACGCCGTCGTTGGCGAGCACCGGGTCCGCTCGGTGTTTGACCTCACCCGCGGCCTTGAGCGCCGCGCGCTCGGGCCGGCGCTCGCGGTGCTGGGGGCACTTCTGGACTCTGGCGAGGAGCCGCTCGGGCTCCTGGCGATGCTCGCGCGGGAGGTTCGCTTGACGTGGCTCGCCAAGGAGTGGCTCAAGCAGGGAAAGTCTCTGGAGGAGATCGCCCGGGCGCTTCGTCGGCCGGTGCCGGCCGTGGAGGCCTTTCTCGCCAGGGCCGAGTCGTGCTCGGAGGCGGCGCTCCGGCGCCAGCTCTCCCGGTGCTGGGAAGTGGAGCGGCGGCTCAAGGCCGGGGGACAGCCGCGCGCCGAGCTCACCTTGCTCCTCGCCGACCTCTGCGTGGCGGGATGATGCGGGGCACCGCGTGGTTCCTCGCGTTCCTCGGCGTTTTTGGGGTTTGGAGCGACGGCCACGTTGGATCGGTCGCTCACGCTGGCGAGCTGCGCCCGGGCGGGGCGGGGCGCGGAGGCGTTCTTTCCCCCCGGGCGTCGGAGGCCGCGTCGGTGACGCTCAGGGCGGGAGCCGCGTCAATCGACATCACCCCTCCGGTCGGCGTGTCGCTGGCCGGATACGGCGGGCTCGGCCGGCGCCTGCTCCTCCCGGACCTCCTCGGCCTCTATCCCTACGCGTTCTGGTTCAAACCGTCGACGGGCATCCACCTGCCCATCATGGCCCGGGCGCTCGTTCTGGAGGGCGGGCAGGCCAGGGTGCTCTGGATCGCCGTGGACCTGATCGGTGTCGATTCCCAGCTCGTGAGGGACCTCACGTCCCGGCTGGCTTCGGAGGGGTTCAGCTACACCGCGGTGATTGTTGCGGCTTCTCACACCCACTCAGGACCTGGCAACTTCTCCCGCTCCCGCCTCTTTGGCTTCCTGGCGCTGGATCGCTTCGTTCCAGAAATCGTCGATCACCTCCTCAGGGGAATGATCCAGGCGGCCCGGCAGGCGGAGCTCAGGAAGGTTCCGGCGCGGGTGGGTGGAGGAAGCGGGGAGGCAAACGGCATTGCCGTAAGCCGGCTGGACCTCCCGGTGGACCCGGAGCTCGGAGTGCTCAAGGTGGTCGGTGCGGACGGGGCTCCGCTGGCCCTCCTCTGGAATTACGCGGTCCACGGAACAACCCTCGGCAAGGAGAACCGGCACCTTTCGGGAGACCTGATGGGGGTCGCCAACCGGCTTCTCGAGCGACGCCTGGGAGCACCCGTGTTGTACACCAACGGCGCCGTGGCGGACGTGAGCCCTGCCCGTCACGGCCCGGGCGCGGCTGAGACGCTGGGGGAGGAGCTGGCTCGCGAGGTGCTGGCGGTCTGGGAACGGGTCCCTCCCCGGCAGGACGCGACGCTCAGGGCCGTGGCCGCTCGGGTTGAACTGCCCGAGCCGCGGCTGACGCCGAGACACTGCTTCGGTGGCTGGGTCCCGCGCGCGGTCGCGGTGGGGCTCGGCTGGGCGCTGCCCCCGACCACCGAGCTGGCCGCGGTGGCTGTGGGGGCCTACGCCTGGCTCGCCGTCCCGGGAGAGATCGACACCCGGCTGGGTCAGGAAGTGAAGGCTGAAGGCCGCCGCTTCTTTCGTGGCGCCTTCGTCGTCGGGCTCGCCAACGGGTATCTCGGGTACTTTCTCGCCCGCGACGCCTACCGCCGGCCGGGCTACATCAGGTGCGCGAGCCTCTACGGGGAGTCAGGCGGCGAAGTGCTGACCGGGCGGGCGAAGGCGCTGCTGAGACAGCTCGGGGAGTCGCGGCGATGAGGTCAGGAGAGCGAGGCAACCCGGCGGCTGAGGGCGGACTTCTTCCGGGCCGCGGCGTTCTTGTGGACGACGCCCTTGGTCACGGCCTTGTCGAGGCTTCGAATCGCGGCAGAAACGAGGGCCCTGACGTCCTGGGACTTGTCGCCGAGCGCCACCCGCGCCACCTTGATCGCCGTGCGCACCCGCGAGCGCACAGCCCGGTTCCGGACCCGACGCTTCTCGTTCTGACGCATCCGCTTCAGCGCGGATTTGGTATTGGCCATCGCGACGGTTCACACTACCCTCCGAGTCGGGAGCTGTCAAGGGGATCCTGCGGGTGAGAGGCGACACCACCAACGACGCGGACCTCCCGGAAGCGGCCATCCAATCAGGTTTGCTGCGGGCCGTGGGCGCCATCGGCTCGGCGACCGTCGCGAGCAGGCTGCTCGGCTTTCTCCGCGACATGGTGGTCGCCCGGGCCTTCGGCGCGGGCCCGACCACCGACGCCTTCTTTGTCGCCTTCCGGATTCCGAACCTCCTCCGCCGCCTGCTCGCCGAAGGGGCGTTGGCCACGGCCTTCATCCCGGTCTTCACCGAGTTCCTCACGGTCCGGTCCCGGGAGGAGTTCAACCGGATGCTCCGCGCTGTGGCCGGAGCCCTCCTGGTGGCGCTGTGCGTGGTGACGCTCGTCGGCATCCTCCTCGCCTCCTGGATCGTCCGCATCATGGCCCCGGGCTTTTCTGCCGACCCCGAGCAGGTGCGGCTCGCCACCCGGCTCACCCGACTCATGTTCCCCTACCTGATCTTCGTGGGGCTGGCCGCGCTGGCCATGGGGGTGCTCAACGCCCACCGTCGCTTCTTCACCGGGGCGCTCGCACCCGCGGTGCTGAACGTGGGCATGATTCTCTCGGTGCTGATGCTGGCGCCGTACGCGGAGGTGCCGATCCTGAGCCTGGCGGTGGGCATGCTCGTGGGGGGTCTCGGGCAGCTCCTGATCCAGATCCCTGAGCTGAGGCAGTCGGGGATCCCGCTGGTGCCGTCGGCGGACGTCTCGCACCCCGCGGTCCGCCGGATCGCTGGGCTCCTGGGCCCGTCGGTCTTCGGGCTCGCGGCGGTTCAGCTCAGCGTGTTCGTCAACACCTTCCTCGCCTCCCTCCTCCCGCACGGGAGCATCTCATTCCTCTACTACGCGGATCGGGTCATGGAGTTTCCCCTCGGCGTCTTCGGCATCGCGGTGGCCACGGCCGCGCTGCCCCCCATGGCCGAGCAGGCGGCGCGGCGCGACCGCGCTAGCCTCAGGGACACCCTCAACTTCGCGCTCCGCCTCTCCTGCTTTGTGGCGCTCCCCGCTACGGTCGGCCTCATCCTCTTGCGCGTTCCGATCACCCGGGTTCTGTTCGAACGCGGCGAGTTCGGCCCGGCCAGCACCGAAGCGACGGCGTGGGCGCTCGGGTTTTACGCGATCGGGCTCCCCGCCTTCTCGGCGGCCCGGATCGCGGCCCAGGCCTTCTACGCGCTCGGGGACACGCGGAGCCCGGTCAGGATCGGGATCGCGGCGGTGGGCCTCAACGTGCTGTTGGCCCTGGCGTTCATGGGCCCGCTGGCCCATGGCGGCCTGGCGCTGGCTTCCTCGTGTGCCTCGGTGGCCAACCTGGCCGGGCTCCTCTGGTGTCTCAGGCGTGACCTCGGCCCCCTGGGCCTTCCGAGGATCGTGATGAGCCTGGCCCCGGTGAGCGTGGCGACCGCGTTGATGGCGTCGTGGTGCGTGCTCCTGCTCCACTGGTGGCCGGCCTCGACCTCGGGGTGGGTGGAAGCTGGATGGCTGGGGGTTGCGGTCGCCGGTAGCGTGGGGCTGTACGCGGCGATGTGTGCGGGCCTGAGGAGCCAGGAGTTGTCGGCCCTCGTGGCGCTCTTGAGGCGTGGGCGGCATCGCGCCTCGCGAAACTTGCCTCCGGAGGGACATCGCTGATATACTCCAGCCCCGAGGGAAATCGCGGATGGTGCCCTGCCCGATGAGGGTTACCGACGCCCCGGGAAGGGTCGGTCGCGAGCGGATCGGCCTTGACCGGGGCGTCAGCATTTTTTCGGAGCCTTCCTCCCGCGCCTCGGCGTTGCGGGATTAGTGATGGATCCCGTGGTGGAGTTTCTCGAGGCCCTCCAGATGGAGCGGGGGGCCTCCCCCAACACGCTCTCTGCCTACCGACGCGACCTCGGCGGCTTTCGGCGTTTCCTCCGGGAGCAGCGCTCGAGCGTGGGCCGTGTCGGAACCTCAGAGATCGCTGGGTACCTCCTGAGGCTCCGCCGGAATGGGCTCGGGCCGCGCAGCGTGGCCAGGCACCTGTCGGCGGTGCGCGGGCTCTATCGTTTCCTTCTTCGCGAGGGCCGCCTGCGTCGGGACCCCACCGAGCCGCTCGAGGCGCCCCGGCTGGCCATGCGGCTGCCGCGCACGCTCTCAGCCGAAGATGTGGTGTCCCTCATTGAGTCCGCCGATGGGGGGACTCCGGCAGGCGTCAGAGATCGGGCGCTTCTCGAGCTCCTGTACGCCACCGGCATGCGCGCCTCGGAGTGCAGCACGCTGAGGATCGAGGACGTGAACCTCCCAGCAGGGTACGTGGTCGTGACGGGGAAGGGGAGCCGCCAGCGGTTGGTCCCCATGGGAGCCCAGGCGTTGGACTGGGTGCGGCGCTACCTCAAGGAAGCGCGCCCGGTGATCGTCAAGGGCGGAGAGTCCGGCACCCTGTTCGTAAACCGGCGCGGCGGGCGCCTCTCGCGCCAGGGAGTGTGGGGAATCATCAAGAAGGCCGCCCAGCGGGCGGGGGTGCGGCGGGCCGTCTCCCCCCACACGCTCCGCCACTCCTTCGCCAGCCACCTCCTCGAGCGCGGCGCCGACCTCCGGTCGGTCCAGACCATGCTGGGGCACGCGGACATTTCGACGACCCAGATCTACACCCACCTCTCGTCGCGGGCCATGCGAGAGATGTATATGCGGTTTCATCCGAGGGCCAGAGCGTAGGTGAGACGACGGACGCTTCGTCGCTGGCAGTACCCGCAGGTGGAGGCGGGGGCTCGGGCGCTGGCCCGTGCCGCCGTCGCGGTCTGCCCGTCCCGCACCACCGTGGTGCAGGCCCTGCGCCTGCTCCAGCGCCGTCGCGCCCCGCTCCTTGTGGTCCACGCGCACGGGAGGGTGGGGGTCGTGAGGCCCGAGGATTTGAGGCGAGCCCGGACCTTCGGGCTCGGGCGCCGCTCCGTCGCTGACGTGGCCGTGTGGACCGTGTCGACGGTGAGCGCGGAGGCCTCCGAGGCGAGCGTGCGTCGGCTGCTCCTGAGCGGGGCGCCCGCCGTGCTGGTCAGGGAGCGCGGTGGTGTGGTCGGGGCAGTGGAGCCCTTCCGTCGCGCATCGGGCACCGCTTCCGGCGGGGGGGCCCTGTCTCTTGCCGGGCGGCTGGAGCGCCAGCTCCCGGGAGAGACTCTCGGGTTGCTCCGGCTTGTGGGGAGGCTGGCCGAGTCGTGCGGGATGCGGGTGTGTGTGGCGGGGGGGTTTGTCCGGGATCTGCTCCGCGGCGCGCCAACCCAGGACGTGGACCTCGTCGTGGAGGGAGACGGGCTGCCCCTGGCCCGTCAGCTCTGCCGTGAGCTCGGCGGAAGCCTGGTGGTTCATCCGGCCTTCGGCACCGCGTCCATCGAGGGCTGGACGGGCGGGCGCGTGGATCTCGCGACGGCGCGACGTGAGCGCTACGCGGCACCCGGCGCGCTGCCCGGCGTCACCCCGGCGCACATCGAAGAGGACCTGGCCCGCCGCGATTTCACCGTCAACGCCATGGCCCTGACCCTGAACCCCGACGCCTTCGGCTCGCTCCTTGATCCCTTCGGCGGCCAGCGGGACCTGAGGACGCGGCGGATCCGCATCCTCCACCCGCTGTCCTTTGTGGAGGACCCCACCAGGATCTTTCGTGGGGCTCGCTACGCCGTGCGGCTCGGCCTCATCTTCGAGCGCTGGACGCGTCGCAGCTTGTCCGTGGCGCTGGACCTCGGGCCCTATCCCGCCCTCTCCGGGCAACGGCTCCTGGCCGAGGTGGAGCTGATCGTGAGCGAGCCGGGCTGGGAGCGGGCCCTCGGGACGCTTGGCCGGCTCGGCGCCTTCAGGCTGCTGGAGCCTTCCTACCGCTTCGCGCGGCAGGCCAGCCGGCGGCTCGGTGATCTCACGGAGCTCCTCCGCTGGGCCCGGGAGCGGAGCGTTGGCCTGGACCCGGTCCCCCTGGTCCTGCTCTGCCTGGTGGGGCATCTATCGGCATCGCTGGCCGAGCGATGCCTCCGCCGGCTGGCCCTGTCCGGAGAGCCGCTGGCTCGGCTCCTGGCGGCCCTGGTTGAAGGGCCTGCGGTGAGCGGGCGGCTGGGAGCCGGCGCCGCCCTCCCGGCCAGCCGGCTGGCAGCGGCGTTGAGGGACCGGAGCAGCGAGGCCCTCGGCTACGCGTGGCTTGTGGGTTCGCCCTCGACGCGACAGCAGATCCGGTGGTTCCTGGACGAAGGCCGGGGAGTCCGCCCGCTCCTGAGCGGCGAGGACCTCCTCGGGCTCGGGGTCGCCAAGGGTCCAGTCGTGTCAGAGTTGCTTCACCGGCTCCGGGACCGCCGGCTGGACGGGCAGGTCTCGTCCAGGGACGAGGAGCTGCGGCTGGTCCGTGAATGGATGACACCGTCCCAGACACCGTAGGAGGATAGACGTGGAGACCAAATTCATCTTCGTGACCGGCGGGGTGGTCTCCTCGCTGGGAAAAGGCCTGGCATCCGCATCCATCGGGGCCTTGCTGGAGGCGCGGGGCTTCCGCGTCGCCCTCCAGAAGATGGACCCCTACATCAACGTGGACGCCGGGACCATGAACCCGTTCCAGCACGGCGAGGTGTACGTGACCGACGACGGCGGTGAGACGGATCTCGACCTCGGCCACTACGAGCGGTTCACCAGCGTCCGCACGACTCGCGACCACAACGTGACAACCGGGAAGGTCTACGATGCCGTCATCCGGAAGGAGCGCCGCGGCGATTACCTCGGCCACACCGTCCAGCTGATCCCGCACATCACGAACGAGATCAAAGCGTCCATCCTCAAAGTCGCCAGGGATGTCGATGTCCTCATCGTGGAGATCGGCGGGACCGTGGGCGACTTCGAGAGCCTGCCGTTCCTCGAAGCCGCGCGCCAGTTCAAGAAGGACGTGGGGCGCGACAACGTCCTCTACGTCCACCTCGCCCTCGTGCCGTTCATCCAGGCCGCCCAGGAGCTCAAGACCAAGTCGATGCAGCACTCGGTGAAGGAGCTCCGCGCCATCGGGATCCAGCCCGACATCCTCCTCTGCCGGACCGACCGCTACCTCCCGCCCGGCATCAAGTCCAAGATCGCCCTCTTCTGCGACGTGGAGGAGGGGGCCGTGGTCACCGCCAAGGACGTGGAGACGGTGTACGAGGTCCCGCTCGTCTTCCACCGGGAGGGACTGGACGCGATCATCGTCAAGCTGCTGGGCTTGCCGGGCGGCACGATCGACCTTTCACGCTGGGAGGAGATCGCGCGGAAGATCAAGCGCCCGGCCGGCGAGACGCGCATCGCGGTGGTCGGGAAGTATCTCGACGTGAAGGACTCCTACAAGAGCCTGGCCGAGGCCATCACCCACGGCGGCATCGCCAGCGAGGCGCGGGTGAACGTGGCGTGGGTGGACGCGGAGGATGTTGAGCACGACGGGCCCGAGGCCCACCTCGCGGACGTCCACGGGATCCTGGTGCCCGGCGGCTTCGGGGACCGCGGGATCGAGGGGAAGATCCGGTCGATCCGCTATGCCAGGGAGCGCGCCATCCCGTTCTTCGGGATCTGTCTGGGGATGCAGTGCGCCGTCATCGAGTTCGCGCGTCACGTGTGCGGGCTGGCCGGCGCCAACTCTTCCGAGTTCGATCCCAACTCGCCGTACCGGGTGATCGACCTGCTGCCGGACCAGCGCGGGCTCACCGCCAAGGGCGGCACCATGCGGCTCGGGCTCTACCCCATCCTGCTCGCCGAGGGGAGCGCCGCCTCCAAGGCCTACGGCCAGGGGATCATCCAGGAGCGCCACCGCCACCGCTACGAGGTGAACAACGACTACCTGAAGGATCTCGAGAAAAACGGGCTCCGGGTCTCCGGCATCTGGGCCGAGAAGCAGCTGGTGGAGATCATCGAGCTGCCGGACCACCCGTGGTTCGTGGCCGGCCAGTTCCATCCGGAGCTCCGGTCGCGCCCGTGGGATCCCCACCCGCTCTTCGCCGCCTTCATCCGGGCCGCGCTCGAGCACCGGGAGGGTCGATGACGCGGGAGGTGGTGATCGGGCGCGTCCGCGTCGGGGGCGGGAACCCGCTGGCGCTGATCGGCGGGCCGTGCGCCATCGAGGACGAGGCGCACGCGCTCATGCTTGCGGAGCGCCTTTGCCGCATCACCGACGCTGCCGGCGTCCCGTTCATCTACAAGTCCTCCTACGATAAGGCGAACCGCTCCTCGCTGTCCGCCTATCGGGGCCCGGGGCTCAAGGAGGGTCTGCGCATCCTGAGGAAGGTGAAGCAGGAAGTCGGGGTGCCGGTCTTGTCCGACGTGCACGATGTGTCCGAGGTGGAGGCGGCCGCGGTGGTGCTGGACGCGCTCCAAGTGCCCGCGTTCCTCTGCCGGCAGACGGACCTGGTGGTCGCGTGCGGCCGGACCGGAAAGCCGGTGAACGTCAAGAAGGGGCAGTTTCTCGCCCCGCACGACATGGCGAACGTGATCGGAAAGATCCGCTCCACCGGAAACGAGCGGATTCTCCTCACGGAGCGCGGAACCACCTTTGGCTATAATAACCTGGTCGTGGACTTCCGCGGGCTCCTGGATCTGGGCACGCTTGGGTATCCGGTGGTCTTCGACGCCACGCACTCGGTCCAGCTCCCCGGCGGGCTGGGCGACCGGTCGGGCGGCGAGCGCAAGTACGTCCCCGCCCTGGCCCGCGCCGCCGTGGCCTTCGGGATCGACGCGCTCTTCATGGAGATCCACGAGGACCCGGACCGCACCCTGCCTGACGGGCGTCCGCTCTCCGACGCCCCCAACATGCTGCGGCTCGATGACCTGCCAGGGCTGCTCGCCGAGATCCGCGCTATCCGGTCGGGGCTCGGAGCCGCGCGATGACCGATCCCATCCTGAAACTGGCGGAGCGGGTGCTCCGCGTGGAAGCGGAAGGCATCCTCGGCCTGACCGCCCGCCTCGACGAGCGCTTTCTCAAGGCGCTGGAGTTCCTACGCGACTGCCGGGGGCGGGTGGTGGTCACGGGAATCGGCAAGTCGGGCATCGTGGGTCGAAAGGTGGCCGCGACGCTGGCGAGCGTCGGCACGCCGGCCCTCTTTCTCCACCCGGCTGAAGGCGTGCATGGGGACATCGGCATGGTGGCGCGGGGCGACGTGGTCCTGGCCATCTCCAACAGCGGAGAGACCGAGGAGATCCTGACGCTGCTCCCAGCCATCAAGCGGCTGGGGGTCCCCGTGGTGGTGCTGACGGGAAATCCAAACTCGACCCTCGCGCGGAACGGCGACGTGGTCCTGGACGTGAGCGTGGCAGAGGAGGCCTGCCCGATGAACCTGGTTCCCACCTCGAGTACCACCGCTGCCCTCGCCATGGGCGATGCCCTGGCGGTGGCGCTCCTCGAGCTCCGAGGCGTGGCACCGGAGGACTTTGCGGTGGTGCATCCGGGCGGAAGTCTGGGGCGCCGGTTCCTCAAAGTCGAGGAGTTGATGCACGTGGGCGAGGCGATCCCCGTGGTCCGAGAGGACACCCCCATGGCGGACGCGATCCTGGAGATGACGGGGAAGCGTCTCGGGGCGACCTCCGTGGTGGACGGCGAGGGCCGGCTCGCGGGCATGATCACGGACGGCGATCTCCGCCGGGCCCTGCAGGAGGACCGGCAGATGCTGGGCAAGGTGGCCCGGCACGTGATGTCGAAGAACCCCAAGACCATCGGGCGGACCGAGCTGGCGGCCAAGGCGCTTGAGGCGATGGAGCACTACGCGATCACGCAGCTGATCGTGGTGGACGACCGCCGCCGGCCGGCCGGGATCATCCACCTCCACGACATCCTCCGCGCAAAGATCGTGTGACCGCTCGCCGCGGCTCCCGACCCGCTCGGACCTTGGCACGCCGCGCGCGGGCCATTCGCCTCCTGGTTCTCGACGTGGACGGAGTTCTCACCGACGGGCGCCTTCACTACGGGCCCCACGGCGAGGAGGTGAAGGTCTTCCACGTCCAAGACGGCCTCGCGCTGGTCGGCGCCCAGCGCGCCGGCCTTCAGGTGGCTGTGCTCTCCGGGCGCGCTTCGCCTGCCGTGTCCCGCCGGATGGCGGACCTGGGCATCGGGGAGGCGCACCAGGATGTCGCCAACAAGCTCCAATTCCTGCGCGGCGGGCTCATTCGACGGCTCCGCGTCACGCCCGCCCAGGTCGCATACATGGGAGACGACCTTTCCGACTTGCCCCGCTTGCCGCCGTGGGTCTGGCCATGGCTCCCGCCGGGAGTTTAGGCAGCTTTTTCGTGTCCTTTACTCGTTGCTGATGGCTGTGCTAGTC
>JACQRS010000130.1 GCA_016206385.1 Candidatus Rokuibacteriota bacterium
CGGTGGCGGCGTGGATGAGCTCCCGGAGGAGGGCCTTCTCCCTGACGATTCCCGCGTAGGTCAGCAGGTGGGCGGCGGTGGCCGCCTCCTCCACCATCGTGGCCAGGGCCACGTCCCCGCCGACCTCGTCCAGCTCGCCCCGGCGACGGAGCTCTTCGCGGAGCGTCAGGAGGTCCACCGGCTCGGACCGCTCGAAGAGGCCGATCATGGAGTCGAAGATCTTCCGGTGCCCCTCCTTGTAGAAGTCGGAGGGCTTGAGGATTTCCACCGCTCTGGGGAGGCTCCCCTTCTCCAGGAGGATGGCGCCCAGCACCGCCCGCTCCGCCTCCAGACTGTGGGGGGGGATCTTGGAGGTGAGGAGCTCGGTGAGGGTCGCCACCGCTATTTCCGGGAGACCGTGACCCGGAGCTGAGCCGTGACGTCGGGATGGAGCCTGATGGGGACGGTGTACTCGCCCAGGGCTTTGATGGGCTCGTGGAGCCCTACGCGGCGCTTCTCGATCGCGATGCCGTGCTGGGCGAGAAAGACGACGAGGTCCTGCACGCCGACCGAGCCGTAGAGGCGCCCCTCCTCCGAGGCCTGGCGCGTCAGCGACAGGGCGAGGGCCTCGATGGTGCGCCCCCGCGCCTCCGCGTCCGCCCGGGCCGTGACGGCCTTGGCCTCCTGGCGCTTCTTGATCTGGTCGAGGTTCTTGAGGTTGGCGGGGCTCGCGAGGAGGGCGAGCTTCTGGGGCAGGAGGTAGTTCCGGGCGTACCCGTCCGAGACGTCCCGGACCTCCCCGCGCCGGCCGAGCTTGGGGAGGTCGTCCAGCAGGATGACCTTCACGGAAGCTCCGCCAGCCTACTCAGCGACGGAGGGCAAGAGGGCCATGGTGCGGGCCCGCTTGATGGCGTGGGTCAGCTGGCGCTGGTGGCGCGCGCAGCTGCCCGAGATGCGTCGCGGAATGATCTTCCCCCGTTCGCTGACGAAATTCCTGAGCCGCCGGGCATCCTTATAGTCGATGAGTCCGATCTTGTCCACGCAGAACTTGCAGACCTTCCGCCGCCCGAAGCGACGCCGCCTGACCGGCTTCATGACTGTGGAAATGGCTCAATCCTCCCTGGGTTCGGCCCCCTGTCAGGGCGTCAAAACGGAACCTCGTCGGTTTCCTCGGGGTGCTCTTCGACGGCCTCCGGCTCCGGGGCGGCCGCGGGCTTGCCGCGGCTCATGAACTGCACCCGGTCGGCCACCACCTCCATCACGTTGCGGCGCTGACCGTCCTTGGTCTCCCAGTCCCGCGTCTGGAGTCTCCCCTCGACCAGGACGGCGCTCCCCTTGTCCAGGTACTCCCCGCAACTTTCCGCCTGCTTTCCCCAGACCACCACGGTCAGAAAGCAGGTGTCCTGCCGCTTCTCTCCGGCCTGGGTGGTGTAGGCCCGGTTGACGGCCAGGCGCAGGTCGGCGACCGGCGTGCCGCTGGGAGTGTACCGAAGCTCAGGCGGGCGCGTGAGATTCCCGATAAGGAATACCTTATTGAGGCTCGCCATTAACCAACCTCCTCAAGCTCCGGAGTGTCTGCGGGTGGGGCCTTCTTCCGGATCGGTACCCGGGTGGACAGGAAACGGAGCACGCCCTCGTTCAGCTTGAGCTGTCGCCCGAACTCCTTCAGGGCGGCGGGCTCGGCGAGCACCTCCAGGACCACATAGGTGCCCTCCCGCTGCTTCCTGATGTCATAGGCGAGGCGCCGCTTCCCCCAGTTGTCCACGCGCTGGACGGTCACGCCCAGCTCCTTGAGCGCATCCTGGAGCTTGGCCAGGAGCTGCGCGACCTCCTCGTCGGTGGGGCGTGGGTCGAGGATCAGCAGGGTCTCGTACGGGGGCACGTTCACTTCACCTCCCTTCTCGCCCCGGGATGACCATAGGGCTCACCGGAGACTTCCCGAGTGCCGGCGAAAGCCTCTACCGCGGCTCTTTCACGGAGGAACCTTGGAACCGTTCAACAATTACCAGAGCAGCGGGACTCCCGTCAAGGGTCCCGACAAAAAACCGGCCCCTGCCCGGACCGAGCAGGGGCCGTCTCGAAGTCCTGACGCCGGAGGCGTTAGCTGTCCACGGGTTAATACATGTCGCCGTGCGGCATCGGCGGCGCCTTCTTCTCCTCCTCCGGGATGTCGGTGATCAGCGCCTCGGTCGTGAGGAGCAGGGAGGCGATGGACGCCGCGTTCTCCAGCGCGATCCGTTCCACCTTGGTCGGGTCAATGATCCCGGCCTGCATCATGTCCACGTATTCCATCCGCTCGGCGTCGTAGCCGGAGGTCGCGACCTGGGAGTTCTTGACCTTCTCCACCACCACCGAGCCCTCCAGCCCGGCGTTCTCCACGATCTGGCGGATGGGCTCCTCGAGTGCGCGCCGCACGATGGCAGCGCCCACCTTCTCGTCGCCCTCGAGC
>JACQRS010000141.1 GCA_016206385.1 Candidatus Rokuibacteriota bacterium
CGCGGGGTGGCGGCGAACACCCCGAAGGCGAGCCCCGGGTTCATGACCAGCGTGAAGGCCAGGAGACCGTCCAGAAGCGCGACCGGGCGACCTGGAGAGAGGCGCGCCAGCGCCACGAGCTTGGTGAGCTGGTCCAGCGCTAGGACCGCCAGGCCGACGACCGCGGCCAGCCTCATCGGTTATCGAAGGGCCCGGACAACCGAGGCGCATCGCTCGCAGAGCATGGGATGCTCGGTGTCCTCCCCGACCCGCTCGCTCCACATCCAGCAGCGCTCACACTTTCGCCAGCCGTGCGCCGGGTCCGCCTTCACCACCTCGACGACGAGCTGCGGGATGTCCTGGCTCTCGTAGCGCGTCGTGGCTCCCGGAGCCGAAGGCTCTTCCAGCCGGACCTCGGAGACGATGAAGAGCGTCTTCAGGAGCGCGGGGCCCTTCTCTCGGAGGAGCGGCATCCACTGCTCCTCCGGCGCCTCGACGATGAACACCCGTGCCTCGAGCGAGCTGCCGATGAGCTTCCGCTGCCGGGCAGCCTCGAGGGCCCGGGCCACTTCACGCCTTACCTCGAGCAGGCGGTCCCACTGCTCTTCCAGCTCCTCGTCCACCCACTCGCCTCGATCCTCGGGGAACGTCATCAGGTGGACGCTGTCCGGCTTGCCGCTCCCTGGGATGTGGGCCCACAGCTCCTCGGCCGTGAAGGTCAGGACGGGCGCCATCAGGCGGGTCAGCGCGACCAGGATCTCGTAGCAGGCTGTCTGGGCTGCCCGGCGCCGGGGGTCGTCCGGCGCTGAGGTGTAGAGGCGGTCCTTCAGGATATCGAGATAGAGGGCCGAGAGGTCCACCGCGCAGAAGTTGGCGAGGGTGTGGTAAACTTGATGGAACTGGTATTCCTCGTAGCCGCGGCGCACACGGGCGATCAGCCGTCCCAGCCGACAGAGCACCCACCGGTCCAGCTCCTCGAGCTCGCCGTACGGAACCCGATGGCGGTCAGGGTCGAAGTCGAAGAGGTTCCCGAGGAGAAACCGGCCGGTGTTTCGGATGCGCCGGTAGGCCTCCGTCAGCTGTCCCATGATTTCGGGCTCGGGTAGCCGGATGTCTTCGGTGTAATCCTCCGCCGCCACCCAGAGCCTCAGGATTTCGGCCCCGTGTTTTTCGATGACGTCCTGGGGCGCGATCACGTTTCCCAGCGACTTGGACATTTTCCGCCCCTGGCCATCCACCATGAAGCCGTGGGTAAGCACTTCGCGGTACGGCGGCGCGTCGCGCGTGCCCACGGCCTACAGCAGTGAGGAGTGGAACCACCCGCGGTGCTGGTCGGAGCCCTCCAGGTACATGTCGGCGGGCCAGCGGAGGTCGGGCCGGGTTTCCAGGACCGCGGCGTGGCTGCACCCCGAGTCAACCCAGACGTCCAGGGTGTCGGTCTCCTTCCTGAAGTCGCTCCCGCCACACCTCGGACAGGTGGTGCCGGCGGGGAGGAGATCCTTGGCCTCCCGGGTGTACCAGAGCTCGATGCCGCCCTGTCCCATCAGGCCAGCCACGTGCTCGACGATCCGCTCTTCCAGGAGGAGCGCTCCGCAGGATATGCAGTAGAAGGCCACGATCGGGACGCCCCACACCCGCTGGCGGGAGATGCACCAGTCCGGGCGCGTGGCCACCATGTTGGCGATCCGCTCCTTTCCCCACGGCGGGATCCACCTCACGTCGTGCCGGATGGCGTCGAGCGCCCGCTGGCGCAGGCCGTCCTTGTCCAGGGAGATGAACCACTGCTCGGTGGCGCGGAAGACCGTCGGGTTCTTGCAGCGCCAGCAGTGGGGATAGGCGTGGGTGAGCGGACGCTGGGCGATCAGCATGCTGATGGCCCGAAGGTGCTCGATGATTTTCGGGTCGGCATCCCAGACCGTGAGGCCAGCGAAGCGTTCAACCTCGTGGATGAAGCAGCCGTCGTCATCCACCGGGTTATAAATTCGAAGCCCGAGACTTCGCCCCAGCTCGTAATCCTCCTCGCCATGGCCGGGAGCGATGTGGACGAGCCCGGTGCCCTGGTCCATCGCAACAAAGTCGGCCGCGGCGATCGGGCCTTCACGCTCAATCCAGGGATGCCGGAACGTGTTTCCCACGAGCTCCGATCCGGGGAAAGAGGCGAGAGGCTTGGGACGCGGTTCTTTGAACAGTTCCAAAAACTCGTTTACACGTTCGCGCCCGACCACGTAAATCTCGTCTCCCAGCTCGAGCGCCACGTAGCGTGGCGTTGGGTGGACCGCAATGGCGAGGTTGGCGGGCAGCGTCCAGGGCGTCGTAGTCCAGATGACTGCGAAGGCCTTACGTCCGTTCACGTGGGGTGCCAGCGAAGGGGGCACAGACTTCAACGGGAACTTGACCCATACGGATGGGGAGGTAATCTCCTCGTACTCCACCTCCGCCTGGGCCAGAGCGGTCTTGCAGTACATGCACCAGTGGACCGGCTTGAGCCCCTTATACACGAGCCCGCGGCCCACGAAGCGGCCGAACTCGCGGGCGATCACCGCCTCGTAGCCCTGCGTCATGGTGATGTACGGATTGTTCCAGTCGCCGAAGACGCCGAGGCGCTTGAACTCCTCGCGCTGGATGTCGATGAAGCGACGGGCGTACTCCCGGCAGCGCCGGAGCTTCTCCACCGGGTCCATGGCCCGGCGGACATCGGTGCTCACCCGATCCAGCCCCAGCTCCTTATCCACCTGATGCTCGATGGGAAGCCCGTGGCAGTCCCAGCCCGGGACAAACACCGCGTCGGCCCCGAGCATGGAGCGGGACTTCACGACGATGTCCTTCAAGATCTTGTTGAGGGCGGTCCCCATGTGGATGTGGCCGTTGGCGTACGGCGGACCGTCGTGGAGGATCCAGAGCGGCCGCCCGGCGCGTACACGCCGGAGCTTTCCGTAGATGTTCATCGCTTCCCACCGCCCGAGCAGCTCGGGCTCGAGCTTGGGGAGGTTGGCCCGCATCGGAAAGTCGGTCTTGGGCAGGTTCAGCGTCGCCTTGTAGTCCATGGTTAAAAAATAAATTTTCTCGTGAAATCAGATAGTTAGTGAACACCCATGGTAGCACTGCCGGAGGTGAGCGTCAAGAAACGGGGACTTGGGATTACTTCGGGGCGAGGATGACGGCGCCTTCCTTCGAGTCGATCGTCACCCTGAACTTGTCCAGGAAATCGCGGCCGAGGAGGCCGTCGGCCTGCTTCAGATCCGCGTCGTGGGCCATGATGAAGAGCGGCCCGGCTTTGGCCTCGCCCACCTCCACCGAGTCCACCCGCACCACCTCCGCCTGGCTCGCCCCGGTCACACCCTTCACTTCGGCGCGGGGGGCGTTCCGGGTGGAGATGCCCAGCCGCCAGAGCGCGAGCGGCGCCACCACTGTCCGGTCGGCACCGGTGTCGAGCAGCAGGGTCACGGGGCCCTGGCCGTTGATCTTGGCGCTCACCAGGATCGGGGAACCGGGCGCGAACGGAATTCTGGTGACCCCGGGAGCGCGGGCTTCGGGTTGAGGCTTGTCCGGAGCTGGGGGGCTCTTGGGAAAGGAGAGCCCACGCGCCTGGGATCGGTAGCGCTCCGGGACGCTGTCCAGCCCCTCCGTGTAGTGAACGGTCCCCCGTTCGTCCACCCAACGGTAGAGCTGAGCTGAGGCGACCCCCGGCAGGAGGATCAGGGCCAGGACGACTGCAGCCCCACGGCCTCGCATGGCCCTATGATGACCCAATGTCACGCCGAGGTCCAGCGTGCCCAGGTCAGCTCATCCCGTCGGCCGGCCAACCAGCGCGGCGGCGCCAACGGCGCCGGCCCAGTCACCGAGCGCCGCGCGATGAACGCCCACGGCCCGCGCCATCAGTGTGGCCCGGTCGCTGATCGCCGCTCTCACCGCCTCGAGCAGGACAGGCACGCTTTCCACCACGCCACCGCCCAGCACGAGCCGCTCGGGATTGAGGAGGGTGACAGCGTTCGTCAGAGCCAGCGTCAGGTAGCGCAGCGCGTCCTCCCAGAACTCTCGGGCGAGCGGGTCGCCGGCGGCAGCGGCTTGGGCCACATCGCGCGCCGTGAGCGTTGAGGCGTCTCCACCGGTCCGGGCTCTCAGCGCCGTGGAGGCCCCGGCGGCGAGGGCGGCCTCGAACCGACGGATGAAGCCACTCCCCGAGCAGTAGGCTTCGAGACAGCCGCGCTGGCCGCAGCCGCAGGGAAGGCCGCCGGGAACCATCTGCGTGTGGCCGAGCTCGCCGGCGGCGTTGAAGGCTCCGCGCCAGAGCCGGCCGTCGAGGACGGCGCCCGAGCCCACGCCGGTTCCCACGAAGACCGCCAGGAGACTCCGGGCTCCGCGACCGGCGCCGAAGCAAAACTCCCCCCACGCCGCAGCCCGCACGTCGTTCTCCACCCAGACGGGGAGGTTGAAGCGAGCCTCCACGTGCGCCTTCAGGGGAATCTCCTGCCAGTCGAGGTTGGGGGCGTACACCACCGCCTGAGTCTCGGGATGGATCTGGCCGGCCGCCGCGATGCCGATGCCGGCCACGGGGAGGCGCGTGGCGGACAGCACGCGACCGATCAGGACGGCAAGCTTATCGAGGACAGCTTCGGGGCCCTTTCGGGCTTCGGTGGGGGCTTCGGTTTGAGCGGTGAAGTCGCCGTTGACCCCGAGGAGGCCAACGCGGATGTGGGTGCCGCCGAGGTCGACACCGACAGCGGAAGCTACGCCTTCTTCTCCTCTTCTTTCTTGGCGGCTGAGGCCTCTTCCTTGACTTCCGCGACGCCTTTCTTGAACTCCTTCACGCTGCTGCCGAGGGAGCGGGCCAGCTCAGGGAGTCGGCTGGCGCCGAAGAGCACCAGGACGATCAGGAGGATCAGGAGCAGCTCTTGGTAACCCAAGCCAAACATCGCGCGTCCCCCTTTCTAACGCGTTTCTACGTTACGCCCCGCTCCACTGCCTGTCAACGTCAACGTCACGAGCCGCTCCGAAGCACCCGGCGGTCGCCCACCCTGACGGTGAGCCGTTGGCCGTCGAAGTACTCGAGGAGCGGAATGGCGTATTTCCGGGAGACGCCCAGGAGATCCTTGGTGTCCCCGGGGGAAATCTCCTTCTTCGCCCTGAGGTATTGAACCAGCTTCGTCTCGATCTCCCTGAGCGCGACGGCGAGGAAGAAGAGCGACTCCTTGACCCGGACGAGCCGCCGATCCTCGATCAGGAGCTGGAACAACTCGTGCTCCTCTGATCCGCGGAGCCCCGCCTTGGCGAGCGCCTCCTCGGGGCTCGGCGGTGCGGCAGCCGCGGAGCGGAACTCGGCCTCCAGCCGTTCGACCAGGCGCCGCTGGTCAGGCGAGAGGCGCACCTGGTGGCTGGCGAGGCGCACCTTGTCTCGCTCCGCCTTCACGGCGCCCGCGCCCTCGAGGGCCGAGAGCAGGTGCCCGAAGATCCGCTCGTCGATCCCTCCGGCTCGCACCCTGAGCTCTTCGCGGGAGATGCCGGCGCGGAGCGGGTTCTGGGCGTGGAAGGTCTCGAGGACCCGGAGAATCCGGCCGCGGAGTTCCTCCCGCGCCTTGGCGTGGACGAACCATTCCCGATCCACGGCGGCGATCCTGCCGCTCTGCTGGACGCTCTCGAGCAACCGCTTGAGCCGATCGGGCCCGAAGGGCGCGCGCGCCCCGAGATCCCCCGCGCGAAGCCCGGAAGGGCCGGCCTGCAGGATGTGCTCCTCGAGAACCTCCTCGGGAGCGCCGCGCTCGAGGAGCTGGAGGTGGGCGAGCAGCTCCCGGGTCTTCCGCTTGAAGCGCGGCGGCGAAATGTCCAGCAGCGTGCCCCCGCCGATGGTGACGATGGGGGAGTAGCTCCGGATCACGTAGCGGTCGCTGGGCAGCGCGACCAGCGGCGCCTCCAGGCGCAGGCGCGCATAGGTCATCGCGCCTGGCTCGAGCTCGGGACGATCGAGGAGGAGGACTCGCGCCATGATCTCACTGGTCCCCACGTGGACGCGCACCCGGTCCCGGTTCTTGAGGGGGCGCGGGGCGGCGGCGAGCAGCTCCAAGGCGGCATCCACCAGGAGCGCCGGCATCAGCGCTCCCGGGACCGCCACCACGTCCCCGCGCTCGATGGAGGCCCGCTCCACCCCCTGGAGGTTGACCGCGGTTCGCTGGCCCGCCGCCGCCGACTCCACGGAGCGGCCATGGCCCTGGAGTCCCCGCACCCTGGCCTGAAGCCCTTTGGGGTAGATCTCGACACGGTCGTCCACGGCGAGACGCCCCGCCGTGAGGGTGCCGGTCACGACCGTGCCGAACCCCTTGACGGTGAACACCCGATCCACGGGAAGCCGCGCTGAGTGGTCGGTCGCCTTGGGTGGGACCTCCCGGGCCATGGTGGAGAGCGCGCTCCGGAGCTCCTGAAGTCCCTCCCCGGTTTTCGACGACACGGGCAGGATCGGGCAGCCTGCGAGGAAGGTCCCGTCCAGGAGCTGACGCACGTCGTCCTTGACGAGCTCGACCCACTCCGCCTCGGCGAGGTCAACCTTGGTGAGGGCGACCAGGCCGGCCTTGATCCTCAAGAGCTGGCAGATCGCCAGGTGCTCGCGCGTCTGGGGCATGACGCCCTCGTCGGCCGCGATGACGAGAAGGACCGCGTCGATGCTGCCGATGCCGGCGAGCATGTTGCGGATGAAGTCGCGATGGCCGGGAACGTCGACGATTCCCACCGTCGCGCCCCCGGGCAGCTCCAGCCAGGCGAATCCCAGGTCGATGGTCATCCCGCGCTCGCGCTCCTCGCGCAGCCTGTCGGGATCGATTCCCGTGAGCGCGTTGATGAG
>JACQRS010000134.1 GCA_016206385.1 Candidatus Rokuibacteriota bacterium
CGGCGATGCCCTCGTCGTTGATGCGCACGAGAGTTCCGAACACCTCCTCCACCACCTGCGGCGCCAGCCCGAGCGACGGCTCGTCCAGCATGAGGAGGCGTGGCTTCGACATCAGCGCGCGGGCGATCGCGAGCATCTGCTGCTGCCCGCCGCTGAGGCTCTTGGCCACCATGCGCCGACGGGCCGCGAGCACCGGGAACAGGGAGTGCACCCAGTCGCGCGTCGCCGCGCGGTCCCGACGGGCCCGGCGCGTGTAGGCGCCGAGCTCGATGTTGTCCTGGACGGTGAGGTCGCCCCAGATCTGCCGGCCCTCGGGGATCTGGATCAGCCCCGCGTCGACCACCTGGTGGGAGCCGAGCCCGTCGATGCGCTGGCCGAGGAACTCGACGGCCCCGGCGGTCGGCCTGACGATGTTCGAGATGGCCTTGATGGTCGTGGTCTTGCCGGCTCCGTTGGAGCCGAGCAGCGTCACGATCTCACCGGCGTCGACGTGCAGGGACACCTCCCACAGGACCTGGATCGGTCCGTAGCCGGCCTCGAGCTGGCGCACGTCAAGCATCGGCGAGGGCCTTGCGGCGGCGGAGGGCCGGATCCTTCCGCCCCAGGTACGCCTCCACGACGGCGTGGTCGCGGGAGACGGCGTCGGGAGACCCGGCCGCGATGAGCTTGCCGTGGTGAAGGACGAAGATGTGCTCGCACGCGGTCATGATGGCCCGCATGTTGTGCTCGATCATGAGGATGGTTATCCCCATCCCGTTGATGCGCCGGAAGAGCTCGACCGCCCGCGCCGTCTCGGTCGGGTTGAGCCCGGCGAGAACCTCGTCGAAGAGGAGCAGGCGTGGCTGGGCGGCCAGGGCCTTGGCGATCTCGAGCCGCTTGCGTTCACCGAGATTGAGCTCTTCGGCCCGGTGGTCGTGCTTGTCAGCGAGATCGACCAGTTCGAGGAACCGCCGGGCTTCGGCCCGGGCGTCGCTCCGCCGGCCGCTGCGGGTTCCCCGACCGAAGGCGATGCCGACCTCCACGTTTTCCGTGGTGGTGAGCTCGAAGAAAGGCCGGACCAGCTGATAGGTCCGGGCGATGCCGAGCCACGCGATGGCGTGAGGTGGCAGCCCGGTGGTGACGTGCCCGTCGAAGGTCACGCTTCCCTTCGAGGCCCGGGTCACGCCGGTGACTACGTTGAACAGGGTCGTCTTGCCGGCGCCGTTCGGCCCGATGAGCCCGTGAATGCGTCCCGCGTCGACCCGGAGGCTGACGTCCTGCAGGGCCTGCAACCCGCCGAAAACCTTGCCGACGTCGCGCAGCTCCAGCACGGCGCCCTAGAACATCGGAGGTTCTTCGACCAGCGCAGCCTTGATCTGGGGCACGAGCCCGTCCACGGCCATCCGGTAGAGCTGCTCGCCCAGTTGCACCGTCGAGACGCTGGGATCCCCCATGTGCCCCGTGCGGGAGATCTGGCTCAGGAGGTAGTAGAAGAAGAGCTTCTGGCCCCGTCCCCCGACGGGCGTCGCCTTGGACATGTCGACCAGGTCGTCCCGGAAGTACCGCATGATGGACGTCTCCACCACGTTGCCGTGCGGCACCCCGTAGCTGGAGTCGCCGTACATCCGCTTCTGGAGTTCGGGGGTGATGTCCCACCAGCTGATGGCCTGGAGCTTGAACTCCGGGTGCTTGACGCGGAGGTTCACCAGCGCGCAGTTCAGCGGCGGGAGGTTCGGCAGGTGGCCGTTGAGGAAGAGCAACCGGCGGAACCCGGTGTCGAACGCCCACTCCCCGATCTCCTCGACCACGCGCTGGAACGTCTCCGGCCGGAGGGAGAGCGTGGCCGGCAAGCCGCTGTGTCCGCCGGAGTGGCCGAACGGCAGCGCGGGGAAGACGGGGACGCCGGTTTCGGCCGACACGCCCAGCGCGATCCGGTAGGCGCAGAGATAGTCGACGTTCAGCGGCAGGTGGGGGCCGTGCTGCTCGGTGGCGCCGGTGGGCATGATGGCCATGTCCATGCCGCCGTCGATCAGCGCCTTGACCTGCGGCGCCGATAGCTCATCGTAGATCACGGGCTTCCCGGGCATGCGATTCTCCCTCCTGGTTTACCGATGGTGTCCCTCTATACTTCCTCCGGTACACCGCTGTCAACCACCAAGCGCGCCGCCGGTTTGCTGGCCGCGCGTCCGGGTTTTCGCATGGTATACACGGCGCTTGACGTGGCGCGGCCAATTCCTATAATCGCGGGGGCCGGCAGCCGCTGGCGATCGGACCACAGGGCGGTCGGGAGGAGGCGCGATGGCGACGGTACGGGTGGCGGCGGTGCAGACGTTCTCGAAGCTGGCCGATCCCGACGACAACTTGGCCCGGGTCCTGCGCCTGTCGCGGGAAGCGGCGGCGAACGGGGCCACGCTGGTCGTGTTTCCCGAGTGCATGAACTCCGGCTACGTCTGGGAGGACCCCCAGCACGCCCTCGCCTGCGCCGATCCCATTCCCGGCCGCTTCACGCGTGCGCTGGCCACGCTCACCGCCGAGCTCGGCATCCACGTGGCCATCGGGCTCGCCGAGCGGGAGGGGGACCGGGTGCACAACTCAGCAGCCCTGATCGGGCTCGGGGGGCTGGTCGGCAAGTACCAGAAGAACTTCCTCTTCGACTTCGACCCGTACTGGTTCACGCGGGGAAGTACCGGGTATCCGGTCTACGAGACGCCGGTCGGCCGGATCGGCATGTTCATCTGCGCCGACGCCCGGATCCCCGAGGGCGCCCGCGCGCTGACGCTGAACGGCGCCGAGATCCTCCTGCACATCACGAACTCGACCACCCACGAGCAGCACGAGATGCACGTGCCGACTCGCGGGCAGGAGAACGAGGTGTGGATGGTCAGCGCGGACAAGGCGGGCCGGGAGCAGGGGCTGACCTATCCCGGCAACACACTGATCATCGCGCCGGACGGGGCCGTGCAGGCGCAGGGCAGCTTCGACAAGGAGGAGATCCTCTACGCCGACGTCGACCTGGACGCGGTGCGCCGCGTGCGCCAGCGGCCCGACGGCCTCCTCCGGGGCCGCCGCCCGGAGACCTACGGCCTCCTGACCAGGCCCTACGAGACGCTGCCCTATGCGAAGGTGGCCGACACGCCGGTGATCCCCTCGGGCCTGACCGTGCTGGCCGCTGCCCTGCAGGTGACCAACACGGACGGCGACGCCCCGGGGGCTCTCGCCCGGG
The DNA here is from genome assembly GCA_016206385.1 of Candidatus Rokuibacteriota bacterium. GTDB lineage: Bacteria > Methylomirabilota > Methylomirabilia > Rokubacteriales > CSP1-6 > JACQWB01. The sequence continues at coordinate 3,203 of JACQRS010000134.1, forward strand.
CGGTGGCCACCGGCGACGAGGCGGCCAAGGAGAACGCGCGCCTCGTCGTGTTCCCGGAGCTCTTCCTGTGCGGGCCGGCGCCGTCGCCGGACGAGGCCCGGGCGGTGGCCGAGGTGACGGCGGACGTCCTGGCGGCTTTCGAGGCGCCCGCCCGTCGCTGGGGCGCCGCCTACGTCCTGGACCTGGTCGAGCGCGAGGCCGGCCGGCTCTACCACAC
>JACQRS010000135.1 GCA_016206385.1 Candidatus Rokuibacteriota bacterium
ACCTGTCCCAGGTCGCGGTGTACGGCCGGCAGGGCCTGACCGGGGAGCGGACGTCCAAGGAGATCGGGATCCTCTCTCTCCGCTCGGGCGACGTGGTGGGCGAGCACACGGTGTCGTTCGGCAACCTGGGCGAGCGGCTCGAGCTGACGCACCGGGCTCACAGCCGGGACACCTTCGCCCGCGGCGCGATCCGGGCCGCCAAGTTCATCGCGACGGCCTCCCCCGGCCTCTACTCCATGCAGGACGTGCTGGGGCTGAAATAATTCCCCCGACATGCCCGAACGCTTCGAGCTTGCCGAACGGTTGAAGCGGCTCCCGCCCTACCTCTTCGCGGAGATCGACAAAAAGAAGCGCGAGGTCAGGGCCCGCGGAGTGGACGTCATCGACCTGGGGATCGGCGACCCGGATCTCCCGACGCCGCCCCATGTGATTCAGGCGCTTCAGCACGCCGCCCTCGACCCTGAGAACCATCGTTACCCTTCTTACGAAGGGATGCTCGCTTTCCGGCAGGCGGTGGCCGACTGGTACGCCAAGCGCTTCGGCGTGACGCTGGACCCGGAGAGCGAGGTCCTGACGCTGGTGGGCTCCAAGGAAGGGACGGCGCACATGCCGCTCGCCTTCGTGAACCCGGGGGACGCGGTGCTGGTCCCCGACCCGGGCTACCCGGTGTACGCTGCGGGTGCCTGGTTTGCCGGTGGTGAGGTCCACTTCATGCCGCTCCGGCGGGAGCACGGCTTCCTTCCCGATCTCGACGCGATTCCGCCGGATGTGGCCCGGCGCGCCAGGCTGATGTACCTCAACTACCCCAACAATCCCACGGCGGCCTGTGCCGGCCGCGAGTTCTTCAGCCGGGTGGTCGCCTTTGCGGAGCGGCACGGGGTGATCGTCTGCCACGACGCCATGTATTCGGAGCTCCGCTTCGACGGCTATGAGCCGCCCAGCTTCCTGGAAATGGAGGGCGCCCGGCAGGTGGGCGTGGAGTTCCACTCGCTCTCGAAGACTTACTCCATGACGGGCTGGCGGATCGGGTTCTGCGTCGGCAATGCCCGGCTCGTGGCGGGCCTCGGTAAGGTCAAGACCAACGTGGACTCCGGGGTCTTCCAGGCCGTTCAGTACGCCGCGGTTGCCGCCCTGACCGGGCCGCAGGATGCGTCCGAGCGATACCGGAAGATTTACCAGGAGCGCCGCGACGTGGTGGTGGAGGGGCTCCGGGCGCTGGGTTGGGAGGTGGATGTGCCCAAGGCCACGTTCTTCGTGTGGGTGCCGGTGTCGAAGGGGCTCGACTCGAGGGCCTTTGCCACCCGCCTGCTTGACGAGGTGGGCGTCGTCGTCACGCCAGGCGTGGGCTTTGGCCCCTCGGGGGAGGGATTTTACCGGATCGCCCTGACCATCGAGACCCCGCGGCTGGCCGAGGCGATGGAGCGGCTCAAGAGGCTCAGGCTGTGAGCGCCCTGCCCCCGTTTCCCGGAGCCTCTGATAAAATATTTCTCGAAGACGTTCGCTTCTACGGGCACCACGGGGTCACCGATGCCCAGCAGACTGTCGGTGCCTGGTTCTCTGTGGACGTCGAGCTGACCCTGGATCTGACGCCGGCCGGCCTCGCCGACGACCTGAGCGCGACGGTGGACTACGAGGAGGTGGCGCGTCGGGTGGTGGAGGTGGGCACCAAGGAACGGGTGAACCTCCTGGAGCGGCTGGCGGCGCTCGTCGCCGAGGCGCTGCTGAGGGACTTTCCCGTCCGGGTGGTTCGGGTTCGGGTCAGAAAGTTGACGCCGCCGCTGGAGGGCATCCACGGCGTTCCCGGCGTCGAAGTCACTCGTGGACGGTGAGCGGATGCCGCGCGTGTTTCTGAGTCTCGGCTCTAACCTGGGCGACCGGCTGGCGCTGCTGCGGCGCGCCGTCGAGCTCCTCGCGCAGGTGCCCGGCGTTCGGTTCCTCGAGGCCTCCGGCCTCTACGAGACCGAGCCCTGGGACACCGTGGCCGGCGAGATCGTCGATCGGGCCCGGTGGTTCCTGAACTGCGTGGTGGCCATCGAGACCAGCCTCCCGCCCGCGACGCTCCTGGTGGAGGTCCAGGGGATCGAGGGTGTGCTGGGGCGGATCCGCTCCGATGCGGCTCCGGAGGCCGAGCGCGCCGAGCCACGGACCATGGACATCGACATCCTCCTCTACGGCGACCGGGTGATCAGCGTTCCCGACGATCTCCAGATCCCGCACCTCTTCCTGCACGAGCGTGGCTTCGTCCTCCGCCCCTTGGCCGAGCTGGCTCCGGACCTGGAACACCCCGTGCTGTACCGGACCATGAGCGAGCTCTTGGCGGAGCTGAAAGACGACCACCAGGTGATCGCCTCCGAGCTCCCCCGCCGGTGGTTCCTCCGCTGAGCTGTCTCGCCTCCCCGCGCTCCGGGAGCGGCCGCCCGCTCGTCTAGCGTGAGCCGCATGGCCGACCCCGAGTTCCAGCGACAGGCTCTGGAACACCTCGATTCCCTCTACAACCTCGCCGTGTACTTCACCCGGAACGGGTCCCAAGCCCAGGACCTGGTCCAGGAGACCTACCTGCGGGCGTTTCGCTTCTCCCATCGCTTCCAGCCGGGAACTCATCTGAAGGCCTGGCTGTTTCAAATACTGAGGAACACGTTCCTCACCTTCTACCACCAGCGGGAGCGTGAGCCTGCGCTCGCCGAGGAAGGCATTCCCGAGGGGCCCGCCCCCATGTTCCACGACGCTCCCGACGAGGGCAGAGCCCGAGTGGAGGTCCGGACGGATCTGGCGCAGGTCTTGGCGCAGCTCCCGGAGGAGTTCCGGACAGCGCTCCTGCTGGCGGAGGTGGAGGGCGTGCCCCTGAAGGACGTGGCGTACATCATGGGGTGCCCGGTGGGGACGGTGAAGTCCCGCATCTTCAGGGCGAAGGAGCGGCTCCGGGGGCTCCTCAAGGACTACGAAGGAAATTTGAGCGTCTAGCATGACGGTGGAGTGCCAGGAGTTCAGACAAGAGCTGGGAGAGTGGCGCCGGGGCCACCTCGCGCCGGACAGGGCGCGGGCGCTGGAGCGGCATCTGTCGGGTTGCCCGGAGTGCAGGCAGTGGGAGCAGGAGGACCGGGCGGTGGGCCGGCTTCTGTCCGAGCGGCTTCCCCGGTACTCAGCGGCCGCTGACCTGCGGCGTCAGATCCGCCGGGCTGCCGCCGGCCAGCCGCCGCACTCCTCGTGGTGGGCCGCCGCGAGTGCGGCCCTGGCCACCGCGATGCTGATGGTGATGCTTTTTCTCGGGGATTTCATCCCGGTGCGCCCCAGACAGGCCCCTCCCGACCCGCTCCAGCCGCTGGTCCGGGCGGTGCTCTCCGAGCACACGCGGAACCTGCTCTGGGGAGAGCCGCGCCCCGAGACAGTCCCCGCGGCGCTCCCGCGGCTGATGGAGGAAACCAGGATCGAGCTTGCCCGAGTCTTCATGGGTGACGACGAGGTGCGCCTGGTCGGCGTGCAGCCGGTGGTGCTCGAAAACCGGTGGGGCCTGGCGTTGTTCTACAGGGATCCGGCAGATCACACGATCACCTACCTGCTCCTCCCGGGGCAGGGCGTGTCCGTGCCGGACCGAAACCGAGTCCGGGTCGACGGCTTTCGTCCGATGCTGTCGCGGGTCGACGGCTTCTCGGTGTTCATCTGGAAGCACGGCGGGCTGGCCTGTTTCCTGATCTCGGACCTGGTTTCCGAGAACGACCTCGCACGCTTCAGAGAGTACTTCCGCCGGATCCGGTCAGGAACCGAGCTCGTCCCGACCGGTTAGCTCCGCGCGGCTTCGCGCTCCCCGGCGAGCGCCGGCTCCACGAGGAACGGAATCGCCATGAGCGCGTAGGCGACCATCACGACCTCCGAGTCGCCGAAGTTGTACTCCGACAGCCCCGCCACCAGGAAGCCGAGGACGGCGGCGAGGCTTCCCGAGACCAGCGCCCGCTCACGCTCCTGACCCGGCCCCGCGCGCCTGACGATCTGGAGCGTCCGGGTGAAGAAGGCGCCCCAGATCCAGAGCCAGCATCCGAGCCCGAGGACTCCCCGCTCCACGAGCACCTGCAGGGGCGAGCTGTGGAGATGGCTGGTCGAGCGCTTCACGACCGGGGGGACCGCGTAGCGGGGATAGAGGGTCTTTACCTGGCCCACGCCCACACCGGTTAGGGGGTTGAGCCCGAGCAGCCGAATCCCGCTCTGCCACATGTAGAGGCGTTCCCGGACCGTTGTGGGATCGGCCAGGTTCCGGGGGTTCCAGCTGCCCGAGCTGAAGAGGAAGGACACCAGCGCCAGGGCGAGAAAGACAAGCAGGCTCGATCCCGCGATCGCTGCGAGCCGGCGGCGCCGGCCGACCAGCACCAGGAGGCCGGCCGTCCCCGCGAGGAATCCCAGCCAGGCTCCACGCGTGTAGGTCAGCACAAAGGCGCCGAGCATCACGGTCCAGGCCAGGGGTGCCCAACGGGGCCCGGCACCGTCGCGGGTCAGGAGCCGCGGCAGGCTGGCCAGGAGGACGAGGGTGAGCACCCCGGCCAGCGTCATGTAAATGCTGTAGAACCCCCGGGCCCGGGAGCACTTCCTGAAAAACTTCTCCAGGAGGGGAAACGGCCAGGGCTCGGACGGGCAGAGGAAGACCTGGAACAGGCTCAGGACCGACACGCAGGCCATCAGGAGGAAGATCCGCGTCGCCAGCCACTCGGCTCCCTGGGCTCCCCGCAGGGTGTTGACCAGGACGAAGAAGACAGCCACCAGGAGCAGCTCCTTTGACGCGTACAGGCTTCCGGCCACATCAGCGGACAACAGGTCGGCCAGCAGCGTTGCGGCGACAAAGCCGAGAAAGGAGGGGGCGAGCGGGAACGTGAGCGCGGCGCGGGCCTGAGCGTCCCGGAGCCGGAGGAGCCAGAGGAGGACCAGCGCGGCGAGGGCCGATTGGGCCAGCGTGATCGAGACGCCCAGCCCGATGACAAAGGCCGTCAGGACCCCCCGCTCAACAGCGCGCGTCACGGGAGCGGAGCGGTGCACCGTCTAGTAGGCGTTCCGGTTGCGGAAGCCGTTCCAGAGGGTGAGCCAGAGGATGTTGAGGTCGAAGAGAAGAGACCAGCGTTCGATGTATTCGAGGTCGTACTCGATCCGCCATTCGAGAGCGGAGCTGAGGGGAATGTCACCGCGCCACCCCTTGACCTGGGCCCAGCCAGTGATCCCGGACTTCACCTTGTGCCGGAGCATGTAGCCGGGAATCTCTCGTCTGAACTGCTCCACAAAGACTGGCCGCTCAGGCCGAGGCCCGACCAGGCTCATCTCCCCCTTGAGGACGTTGAAGAGCTGAGGAAGCTCATCCAGGCTCCACGATCGGAGGAGGGTGCCCAGGCGGGTGCGGCGAGGGTCGCCCGGGGAAGCCCAGACGGGACCAGTCTCGGCTTCGGCATCCAGTTGCATCGTCCGGAACTTGAGCATCCAGAAACGCTGCCCGTCGAGTCCCATTCGCTCCTGGCGGTAGAGCACGGGCGCGCCCGAGGTGAACCTGATGGCCAGTGCGATCAGCAGCATCAGCGGGGCAGCCAGGAGGAGCGCCAGGCTTCCAAAAGTGAGATCGAACCCCCGCTTGAGGACGAGGTTCCACCCATGGAGGGGGGATTCTCGCAAGTGAATAAAGGGAAGACCCTCGAACTCCTCCACGCCTCCCCGGAGGCTCGCGAAGCGCAGGAAGTCCGGGACGAAATGGATCGCCACCGGGTCATCGCCGATCTCGTCGAGAATGAGCGGGAGCCTCGCGTAATCCTCATGGGGGAGGGCGAGGATCACACGGTCCACGGTGAGCCGCTCCATGACGCTCCGGAGATCGCCGTAACCGCCGAGCCGCTTGACGGCTGAGTCGGTAGCGTCCTTCTCGTCCCCCACGAGCCCCGCGACCTGAAGCCCGACATCCGGCCGCTGGCCGAGGCGCTCCACCACGGTTCGGGCCAGCTCGCCGGAGCCAACGATGAGGGCATAGCGGAGGTTGTAACCCCGCCGGCGGGCGAAGCGAAGCGCCTCACGGAACACGGCCCGAGACAGGCTCACGGACACCACGGAGAGCACCCAGAAGTACAGGATCACCAGCCGGGAGAACTCGAAGGAGCGGAAGAAGAACTCCATCACCGCCACGAGGACGAGGCAGCCGAGGCTCGACGCCTTGGCGATGTCGATCCACTCGGCGAGTCTGGATTTGAGCCGGCGCGGCCGGTAGAGACCGAAGGCTCTGAACGCCACCGCCCAAACGACGGCGATCGGTACGACCAAGACCAGGTACGGACCGAGGGGCGGGGTCCCCTGGTACACCGGGATCGGACCGAGGAAGAACCGGAGGTAGTAGGCCAGCACCCAGCTCCCGGTGATCAAGAGCAGGTCGCCGAGCAGCGTCAGGTGCTCGAAGAGCCGGGAGTGCGCCTTCAGCACCGGGAAAACTCCTCCCAGCGCCGGGCGACATACGCCGCGATCCGCTCCTTGAAGAGGGGGCGGTCGAAGGCCTCGGCGTGGGCCCGGAGGGTCTTCGGCTCGAAGCGGTGGGCGTTCGCCTCGAACCGGCGGATCGCCTCGACGAGCGACTCCACGGTCTGCTCGGGGAAGAGGATGCCGGTGGGCGCTTCCGCGCCCCCGTCGAGAGGCACCACGGTTTCCCGGGCGCCACCCAGGCCGTGGGCGATGACGGGCTTCCCGGATGCCATGGCTTCGAGCGGCGCGATGCCGAAGTCTTCGATGGGCGGAAACAGCAGCGCCCGGCAGCGGGAGTAGAGCTCGGCGACTTCCTCGTCCGAGCGCCACCCCAGGAACTCCACCGTGGGGCCCGCCAAGGCGCGGAGCCGGGCCTCCTCCGGGCCCGAGCCGACCAGAACCAGGCGAAGGCCGAGGCGGTTGGCGGCCTCCACGGCCAGGTCCACCCGCTTGTAGGGCGTGAGCGCCGACACCACCAAGTAGAACTCTCCCGGCTCCTCGGCGAGGCGGAAGCGCCGGACATCCACCGGCGGGTAGATGACATCGGCGCTCCGTCCGTAGCACCGGTGAATCCGCTCAGCGACGAAGCGGGAGATGGCGACAAAGTGGTGGACCCGCCGCGCGGTCACCCGGTCCCAGCGGCGCAGGGCCGCCGCCACCGGCGGCATGAGGCGCCGCACCCCCCAGGCTGCGCGCGCACCGAAATAATCGTCGTAGCGATCCCAGACGTAGCGCATCGGGGTCAGGCAGTAGCACAGGTGGAGGGCCCGGGAAGGCGGGCGCACGCCCTTGGCCACGCAGTGGCTCGTCGAGAGCACCAGGTCGTAGCCCCCGAGGTCGAAGCCGGCGATCGCCCACGGGAAGAGGGGGAGCAGGGAGCGGTAGCGCGCCGCGGCGCCGGGCAGGCGCTGGGCAAACGAGGTGGTGATCCCCCGGCTCTCGATGGTGGGGGAGACGCTGCCCCGGACGTGGAGGAGGGTAAAGAGGTCCGCATCGGGAAAGAGCTCGCAAAAGACCTCGAGGCAGCGCTCGCCGCCGCGCATCCCCGTGAGCCAGTCGTGGACCAGCGCCACTCTCACCGGAGCCTCACCGGGCGGAGCTCGCGCCTACGGGCCCGCCGCCTTGATGCGGCGGCGCCAGTACTCGAGCGTGTCGAGAAGGGTCTGCTCGAAGGGGATCTCCGGCCGCCACCCGAGCGCGCTCCGGATCTTTGAGGCATCCCCGAGAAGGTTCGGGACATCGGAGGGACGAAGTCGATCCGGGTCCTGCTTCACCGCGATCCCAGAGACGGCGGCGTGGCGCAGGAGGAACTCCAGCATCTCCCCGATCGCCCAGCTCCGCCCCGAGCACAGATTGTAGACCTCGCCGGGCTCCCCTCGCTCCAGGAGGAGCCAGTAGCCGCGGACGATGTCCCGGAC
>JACQRS010000131.1 GCA_016206385.1 Candidatus Rokuibacteriota bacterium
AGAGGGTCGTGACCCCCGCGACCAGCTCCTCCGCTCCCAGGCCGTAGAGGATCTCGGTCACGCTCGGGACCAGCGAGACAATCCGGCGGGGAGGCGCTGAGAGCGCGACGTCCCGCCCCAGCATGTCCCTGACGGTGAATGACTCAGCACTGCTGCCCAAGAGCAGAACGCATCCGAGAACGATCGCGACGCGCCTCACGGGCGACTCCCGAGGCAGCGCGCGATCAGATGTTCGGCGACCGCCGGCTGAGAGCCCAAGTGCAGCTGGACAAAGCTCATGAGGCCGTTTCCAACCACGTACCCCTCAGCCCGAGCGCCCTCAAACCGCCACATTCGCACCGTGTAGGCGCGCTGAACCGAGGCGGGCACCTCCCCGATCTGCGAGGCGTGGAACTCGTGGCCCCGGAGGGTCGTTCCCGCCGGCGCCAGCGGCGTCTCGCGTGTGACCTCCACCTCGGCGTACCCGAGGGTGAGCCGCTTAGGCTTCATCCTGACCGAGGCGGGGAGCAGCCCGACCATCGGATAGGCGTGTCCCGCCTCGTCCTCGAGCGACTCGGCCAGGTACATGAGACCTCCACATTCGGCATAGACAGGCCGGCCCGCACCGGCGAATTCCTTGACCGCCTCGAGCATGGCGCGGTTCGACGACAGCTCGCGCGCGTACACCTCGGGATAACCACCGCCGAGGTAGAGGGCATCCACCTCCGGCAGGCCAGCGTCCTGGAGCGGGCTCCAGAAGACCAGCTCGGCCCCGGCCGAGCGGAGGAGGTCAAAGTTGGCCGGATAGTAGAACTGAAAGGCACGGTCCCGGGCCACCCCGATCCGGGCTTTGACCTGGGCGATTCGCTGCCGGCCGCTCGCCACGCCCGTCGCCATCCCCACTCCGGCACTGCGCTGAATCCGGCTCGCCGCCAGCGCCCGCAGCCGGTCCAGGTCCACCGACTGCTCGATGGCACCGACCAGCTCGTCGAGAAACTCCCTGGGAAGCCCCTGCTCGATGGCCGTCACGAGCCCCAGGTGGCGCTCGGGCAGCGCGAGCGAATCCCGCCGGGGAAGAAACCCGAGCGGAATTGCGCGACAGCTTCCCGACACCGAATCGCTGAGCCAGCGGTAATGCGTGGATCCCGCCACCCGGTTGAAGATCACGCCAGCCAGGCGGAGCTCACGGTCGAACCGTTCGAAGCCCAGCACCACCGCCCCGGCGCTCCGCGCCATGGCCCGCGCGTCCACCACCAGCACCACGGGAGCGCCGAGCCATTTTGCGACCTGTGCGGTGGAGCCCTCCTCGCTTTTTCCCTCGGCGCCGTCAAAGCAGCCCATCACGCCCTCGACGAGCGCGAGGTCGGCATCAGCCGCCTGAGCGGCCACGGTGGCCACCACAGTCTCCCGAGAGCACATCCAGCTGTCGAGCGTGTAGGAGGGACGCCCGGTGATGAGCGCGTGAAAGCCCGGATCAATGAAGTCGGGGCCGACCTTGAAGGCCTGGACCGTCACGCTCCGGCGGCGGAAGGCCTCGAGCAGCCCGAGAGTGACGGTGGTCTTCCCCACCCCGCTTGACACGCCGGCAACGACGAGGACAGGGATCATGGAGTCCGCTCGGACACCCCTGCCGATTTGAACGTGGCCATCTCCGTGTAGATGGCGACGGCGGCCCGGATCAGGGAGAACGCCAGCACCGCGCCCGTGCCCTCACCCAGCCTGAGCCCGAGGTCCAGGTACGGCTCGAGGCCCAGCCGGGCCAGGACGGCCCTGTGCCCGGGCTCTGCCGAGCAGTGGGAGGCCAGCAGGTAATGTCTGACCTCGGGCTTGAGCGCGTGGGCAATGAGGGCCGCCGCTCCCGCGATGAACCCGTCGAGGACCACGGGGATCCGGCGTGCCGCGCCTGCCAGGATCACGCCCGCGAGGCCGCCGATCTCAAAGCCACCTACCTTGGCCAGGACATCCAGGCCGTCTCCCGGATCGGGTCGGTTCACCGCCAGCGCCCGCTGGATGACCGCGACTTTCCGCTGCCAGGTCGTCTCGTCG
>JACQRS010000148.1 GCA_016206385.1 Candidatus Rokuibacteriota bacterium
ACCCCCGCCGTGCTCGCACCCCCGCCCGGTGTGGGGACCCCCGCTCCGCGCGGCGGGGGGCCGGGCCCCCGACGCCGCAGGCGTGGGGAGGGGCCGTGCCACTCGCCGGCGTCTTCTGTGTATTCGCGGCTATTTGAGGACCGCTGCGAGGTCGGGGACTGCCGAGGCCAAGTGCGGCATCGGCTGCATGATGGCGCTGTCGCGCTTGGGCTTGTAGCCCGGCGGGTAGGTTCCGCCGACGATCCGCACCTCCAGCAGCTCCCGCGAGGATCCCTTCACCGGGGGACCGAGCGGGCCCACCTTCGACGGGTCCGAGTGGTGGCAGGCGACGCACTGGGCCAGGTAGACCTGCCTGCCCCGGTTCGCGTCCCCCCCAGCGGTAGTCGGAGCCTTCGAATCTTCGGCGCAGGCCCCGAGCGCTAGCGCGCAGGCAACCGCCAGAACCGCTGCCCGCAACCTACGCTTCTCGACGCAGGAAGAGAAACTCGTACACCAGGGCGGCCAGCCCACCACCGATCAAGGGGCCGATCCAGAAGATCCAGTGGGTGTCCCAGGCACCCGCAACCAGGGCGGGCCCGAAGCTCCGGGCGGGATTCATCGAGGCGCCGGTGACCGGCACGCCGAAGAGATGATCCACCAGCACCGTCAAGCCGATCGCCGCCGGCGCGATGTGGCCAAGCCCCTTGGGGTCCACCGCCGTCGCAAAGATGACGAAGACCAGGGCGAAGGTGAGAACGATCTCGGCCAGGAGCCCACCCCCGGCCGACACGCCGGCGCCGAGGCCGTGCGCCCCCAGGTTCCCCTGAGCGCCGGCAGGAATGACGCCCTTCAGCAGCAGCGCACCGACCACACCGCCGACGAGCTGGGCGACCGCATAGGCAATCGCTTTCCCTAGATTGATCTTCCCAGTGATCAGGGCCCCGAAGGTCACCGCGGGGTTGATGTGCCCGCCTGAGATCCTGGCGGTCGCAGCGACCAGAAGCGCGATCGCGAGCCCGTGGGCCAGGGCGATCGCCACCAAGCGGGCGGCGGTGAGCCCCTCTTTCATCAGCCCGCCGGTCACGACGACCGTGCCGGCCCCCAGGAACACGAACAGGAGCGTGGCGATAAATTCGGCTAAGGTGGCGCGCCAGGTGCCGTTCATCGTTCCCCTCCGTGCGTTGAAATCCGCTGTGAGCTGAATAGAGGTCCGCTACGCGGAGGAATATTCCTCTGGCCTTCAGAAACCTGTCAAGCGGAAAGTTTCCCGCGGGATCGTGCGCGGGAGGACCAGGCCGGCGAAATTCCCTGGGGTTAAACCGGGCCCACGCTGGAGGCTGCCGCGCGGGTTAGTCCCACCAGTCCAAGTATCGCAACAGGACCCCCACTACGGCAACGACCACGATACCGATCGCCGTGAGGTAGGTCGCGAACTCGACCCAGCTCATGCTCTATCGGCTTTGCACGATTGATACCACGGCGGGAAGCGGCCGAATTTATGGAAATGAAAGGCTTTCTAGTCGGCAGACGGACCGCGCTCCGTGACAGTCTGTCAGAAGTGGGTTCAGTTTTTGACAAAAGGTAAGAGCGCCTTGTTCGCCGGCGTGTTTCCGGGCTAGAATTCCGCCTCAGGAGGTCTTCCCTGAATGGCCTCACCCCTGTGGCTCAGGATCGAGAGAGCCAGGCAGAACAACCTGAAGAACGTCACCCTGGCCCTTCCCCACGACCGGGTGACCGTCATCACGGGGGTGTCGGGGTCGGGCAAGTCCTCTCTCGCCTTCGACACCCTCTTTGCCGAGGGGCAGTGGCGCTACATCGAGTCCCTCTCCACCTACGCCCGGATGTTCCTCGAGCGCCTGGACCGGCCGGATGTGGACCGGATCTCCCACGTCCGCCCCGCCATTGCCATCGAGCAGAAGAACCCGGTCAGGACGGCCCGCTCGACGGTTGGCACCGCGACCGAGCTCTACGACTACCTGCGCCTGCTCTACGCCAAGATTGGCCGTGTCCACTGCCCGCGCTGCGGCCGTGAGGCCCGCTCTCACTCGGCCGAGTCTGTGGCGGATACGCTCCTGGCCGACTTCCCCGGGGAGCGCGCGCTCATCTGCTTTCCCTTGCCCGTGACCCCCGACGCCGATCCCGGGGAGCTCTTCTCCCGGCTGGTCCAGCGCGGCTTCGCCCGCGTCAAGGTCAACGGCACGGTAGTGGAGCTGACAGGCGGGCCACCTCCTGAACTGGAGGGCGCAGGCGAGATCCTGGTGGTGCTGGACCGGGTACTGCTCGCCGAAGAGCGGCGAAGCCGGATCACCGAGTCACTGGAGGCGGCGTTCAGGGAGAGTGGCGGCCGGGTGGAGGTGGAAGTGGTGGACAAAGCCCGGCGGAGCTTCGCCCAGGCCTTCCGCTGCCAGGCCTGCGGGATCGCGCTCGAGCGCCCCCAGCCCCTCCTCTTCTCCTTCAACCATCCGCTCGGCGCGTGCCCGGAGTGTAAGGGCTTCGGCAACATCCTCCGCTACGATGAGACGCTCGTGGTCCCGGATCAGGCAAAAAGCCTCGCCGAGGGTGCTGTGGAGCCCTGGACCCATCCGTCAGGGAAGTGGTATCAGAAAGAGCTGCTCAAGGCGGCCAAGCATCACGGCGTGGATGTCAACCGGCCTTACGGCGAGCTCTCAGCCAAGGCGCGGCGCTGGGTCTATGGGGGCGACGACGACTTCCCGGGGATCCAGGGCTTCTTCGAGGAGGTGGAGTCCTACCGCTACAAGCTCCATGTCCGGGTCTTCCTCTCGCGCTATCGGAGCCAGTCCCGCTGCCCCGCGTGCGCGGGCGCGCGGCTCAAGCCCGAGGGCCTGACGGTCAAGGTGGGCGGGCTCACCATTGCCGAGCTGACGGGGAAGACCGTGGAGGAGACCGCGCGCTTCGTCCAGGAGCTCCCTCTGTCGGCGTGGGAGGAGGTTGTCGCCCGCGAGATCCTGAAGCAGCTCAACGCCAAGCTCGGCTTTCTGCTCCGGGTGGGCCTCGGCTACCTCACCCTCTCCCGCCAGACCCGGACGCTCTCGGGCGGCGAGGCGCAGCGCATCAAC
>JACQRS010000024.1 GCA_016206385.1 Candidatus Rokuibacteriota bacterium
CTCCGCGCCTACAGGGCGTCGTAGGCGGCATCCTCCGGGTTATCCCAGAACTCGAACGCCGGCTCGGCCAGGCGGAGCCACGCCATCTCGTCCGCGGAGAGGGCAAGCACGGACGGAAGCCGCGTCAGCACTTCCCGCTGCGCCTCCGGCGAAAGATCCCGGACGGCGCCGAGAATCTGTTCAACAGACCAGCGGGAAACCGTCATGGTAGCCTTATCGTGCCTGATCGAGCGGACCACTGTCAAGGCGACGCGGCCGGGGTAGCATCAATTTAAAAATAACTGACAGTCGGTGTTGCCTCGGCTTTCGCTCGGCCATACTGCCTCCCGCATTAGGAGACGGTATGGACAAGAAGGCGGCCCTTGGGGCTAGGATCAAAGCGCTCAGAAAACAGCAGGGGTGGTCGCAAGAACAGCTGGCCGAGCGGGTGGGAATCAGTACCCAGTACGTGAGCAATATTGAGCGCGGAAAAGAAAATCCCACGCTTGACCTGCTCTTGCGTCTGGCTGAGGCGCTAAGGGTGGCTCCTGTGGATATCTTCGATTTCGAAGCTGAGGGATTGGATCGAAAGGGGATTCAGACGGAGGTTCGGAAGGTCATCGAGACCCAAGACGTTGAGCGACTCCGAATCGCCCTCAGGGTTTTGCGGGCGATCCTCCGATAGCCCGAGCCGCCGGCTTTAACAACCCAACCGTGGACCTGATGTACCGTCTTTCGAGCCGGGGGGCCACGCTCCCGGACGTGCTCGCCTGGGGGCCCCAGCACCTCTCGGTCTAAGCCCTTACGCTGGATGAAGGCAGCCGCGCTGGGCCAGCGAAGGGCCTCTGACGTCCCGCCTGATCGGTCGGCTTGACAAGGGTCGCGCCGTGTTGTTAAGAAATGGGTGAGGGACAACGAACGCGATGGCAGAGCCCGCCCTCAACGAACGGCGCCACGAGGTGCTCCAGACCGTGATCGAGGAGTACGTCGAGACGGCGGAGCCCGTCGGCTCCCGCGCGGTGGCCAAGCATTCCCGCTTCGGTCTTTCCCCCGCGACGATCCGGAACACCATGGCGGACCTGGAGGAGCTGGGGTACCTCGACCAGCCGCATCCCTCTTCGGGACGGGTTCCCACCGACAAGGCGTACCGCTTCTACGTGGACACGCTCGACCGCCCGGCGCGTCTCTCCGAGAGCGAGCGGGCGCGCCTCAGGACCCATTTCCCCCGGCCTCAGTCCGGGATCGAGCAGGTGATGTCCGAGACCTCGGTGCATCTCTCGGCGCTCTCGCGCATGACCGGCGTGCTCCTGGCGCCGCCGCTCCGGCAGACCCGGCTGGCCGCCATCAACCTGACCCCGCTCCCGAACGACCGCGCGCTGGCCGTCGTGATCACGGAGGCGGACTGGGTGACGACCCGAGTCCTGACCCCGGATCCCCGCCTGACCCCCGAGGAGCTCCGCGAGGCGGGGCGCCAGCTCACCCGGCGCTTTCGGGGAAAGACGTTTCAGGAGATCCTGGACGAAGTGGCGGCCCCGCCGGACCCGCTGGATCCGCTCCACGCGCGGATGGGGACGCTGGTGGACCAGCTCTTCTCGCGGCTCCGGGATCGATCCCTTTACGTGGGCGGCGCCATCAACGTCCTGGAGCACCCCGAGTTCTGGGACATCGCCACGATGCGTGCCATCCTCCGGACCTTCGAGGAGAAGGAGCCGCTCATCGAGCTCCTTTCGCGGCTCGCCGCCGAGAACGGCGTTCATGTGGTCATCGGCAGCGAGAACCCCGTCGCGGAGATGCAGGAGTGCAGCCTGGTCGCCTCCGCGTACGTGTACGAGAACCAGGTGCTGGGCATGGTCGGCGTCGTGGGACCGCGGCGGATGCCCTACTCCCAGGTGATCGCCCTCGTCGCCGAGACAGCCCGGCTCGTGAGCGAGTCCCTCTCCCGCTACCGCCAGCAGCTCTATCTCCCCTCCTGAGCGACCCGGGCTCCGGGTTCGATCCTGACGCTGCTATAATTGGACGTTGCCATGAGTGACGAGGCCACGCCTCAAGAGGACTCGCGAGTTCAGGAGCCTGCCGCGGAGGCGACCGATCTGCCGGCCCAAATCATCCAGGAAGAGTTAACCCGGCTGAGCAAGGCCCTCGAGGAGAAAACCCGGGAGGTTGAAGCCACCCACGACCGCTACCTGCGCGCGCTGGCCGAGCTGGACAACACGCGCAAGCGAGCCCAGCGGGAGCGCGAGGAGTACGTCCGCTTCGCCAACGAGTCGCTGCTCCGCGAGCTGCTCCCGGTGCTGGACAACTTCGACCGGGCGATCCAGGCGGCCCGGGCGAGCGGGGAGGCCGAGGCCGTCGTCGCGGGCGTGGAGCTGATCCAGCGGGAACTGCTGCGGGTGCTGGAGAAGTTCGGGGTGACGCCGTTCAGCTCCGTGGGCCAACCCTTCGACCCGGAGCGCCACGCGGCCGTGGCCCGGGTGCCTGCCGGTGACGGCCCCGCGATGGTGGTGGTGGCGGAGACCCTCCGGGGGTATCTGCTCAACGGCCGGGTGCTGCGCCCGGCCATGGTGACTGTGGCGGTATCGACCGACGAGCTGACCGCCGCCGATGGCTAAGCGCGACTACTATGAGATCCTGGGAGTCTCCCGGGATGCCACCGACAGCGAACTGAAAAAAGCCTACCGCCAGCTGGCGCTCCAGTACCACCCCGACCGGAACCCGGGCGACAAGAAGGCCGAGGAGCGCTTCAAGGAGATCAACGAAGCCTACAGCGTGCTGTCCGATCCGGAGAAGCGCGCCCAGTACGACCGCTTCGGCGCCGTCGGCGTGGACGTCTCCGACCTCGGCTTCGGCACGCTCTTCGACGACCTCTTCGAGGGCTTCTTCGGCGCCGGGCCGCGCGGCCGCCGCACCCGCGGCCATCGCGGGGAGGACCTCCAGTACGACCTCGAGGTTGGCCTGGAGGAGGCGGCCACGGGTCTCGAGACCAAGGTCCAGATCCCGCGTCTGGAGCTGTGCGAGGCCTGCAAGGGGTCGGGGATGGAGCCGGGCACCAAGCGCGAGGTCTGCCCCGCGTGCCGGGGACAGGGCCAGGTGCGCTTCTCCCAGGGATTCCTCACCGTGGCGCGCACCTGCCCCCACTGCGGCGGCGCGGGCGAGGTGAACCGGCATCCCTGCGCGGAGTGCCGGGGCGAGGGGCGGCAACGCCACGAGCGCCTGCTCCGGATCAAGATCCCGGCGGGGGTGGAGGACGGCTCCCAGCTCCGGCTGGCCGGCGAAGGAGCCGTGGGCACCCGCGGCGCTCCACCCGGCGACCTCTACGTGCTCATCCGGGTGCGGCCGCACGACTTCTTCGTCCGCCGCGGGGACGACCTCTACTGCGAGCTGCCGCTCACGTTCCCGCAGCTCGCCCTCGGCGCTGAGGTGGAGGTCCCCGTGCTCGGCGGAACGGCCGAGCTCACCGTGCCGCCCGCGACCCAGCCCGGAGACGTGCTCCGGCTGAAGGGGAAGGGAATGCCGAGCCTCAGGGGGCGCAGGAGGGGTGACTGCTGCTACCAGGTGGTGCTCGAGGTTCCCACCAAGCTCACGGCCAAGCAGCGCCAGCTCCTGGAGGAGTTCGACCGCGCCTCCCGGGATGAGAGGGGACCCCTTCTCGCCTCGTTCGTCGAGCGGATGAAGAAGCTCCTGGGCTCCTGATGCCGTTCTGGGAGCTCACGATCCCCGCTTCGCCCGAGAGCGCCGAAGGACTGGCCAATCGCCTCTGGGAGCTGGGGGCCCTCGGCATCGTGGAGGAGGAACCGGACAGGGCGCGGCTCACGCTCAGAGCCTTTTTTGCCGAGACCGCCTCTCCTTCGACGCTCGCGGCGGCTGTCAGCGACTACTGCGCCACGCTCAGCGCCCTTGGCTTTCAGGTCCCCGCGGCCCGACCCGCCGTGGCGCCGCTCCCAGAGGAAAGCTGGGCTCACGCCTGGCGCCAGTCGTTTCAGCCCCAACCGGTGGGGCGTCGCCTCCTGATCACGCCGCCGTGGGAGGTACCGGCTACGCGGGATGGCCGCGAGCTGGTCATCATCGAGCCGGGCCGCGCCTTCGGCACCGGCACCCACGGGAGCACCCAGGGGTGCCTGATCCTCCTCGACTCCTTCCTCGAGACCGGTCGCGTCGCCCGCGCGGTGGACGTCGGCACGGGCAGCGGGGTACTGGCCATTGCCGCGCTCCGGCTGGGCGTGCCCCGGGTCACGGCACTGGACACCGATGCCGACGCGCTCACCGAAGCCCGGCGAAATGCCGAGCTGAACGGGGTCGAGGGGCGCCTCACCTGTCAGCTTTCGGGACCTGAGGCACTCGAGGGGCTCTTCCCGCTTGTCCTCGCCAACCTCCTCGCTGGGAGCCACGTCGCCTTGAGCGCCCACTACCGTCGGCTTCTCGGTTCCCGCGGAAGCCTCATCCTGGGCGGGCTTCTCGCCGACGAGGAACCCGCCGTGGTCGGCGCCGTGGTCGCTCTGGGACTCGCCCCGCTTGGCCGGGTGGAGCTGGAGGGGTGGGTGGCGCTCCGGCTGACGGCGGGCCTCCAGCGGGATGCTGAGCATCGAGTTCGAGCGCGGGCTTTGCCCGCGCAATCGACTCGGGCCTCGCGCGGCGGGTGACCTGCCTCACGGCAAGGCCGAACCCGCCACGCTCGAACGGCCGCGGGGGGAGGTTCGGAAGGGGGGCGCTGCCCCCCTCCGAGGCAACTAGTGGGGAAGTTTCACATCCGTCCCGAGGCGATCACCGGGGACCGCGTCATCTTCGACGCTCAGGAGGCTCACCACCTGGGCCGCGTCCTCCGCCTTCGCCCCGGCGAGGTCGTCCAGGCTGTTGATGGCCGAGGGGCAGAGTTCACAGTGAGGCTGGAGTCGCTCCACGCCCGCGAGGCCGTCGGCCGCATCCTCAGCCGCTCGGATCGGAGCACCGAGTCGCCCTTTGACATCACCCTGGCCCAGGGCATCCCGAAAGGGGACAAGATGGAGTGGATCGTCAAGACGGTGACCGAGCTGGGCGCGGCCCGCATCGTGCCCCTCCTGACCGAGCGCGTCATTGTCCAACTCCCCCTGTCCCGCTGGCGCGAGCGCCGCCGCCGCTGGCAGCGGGTCGCCAAGGAAGCCGCCAAGCAGTGCGGGCGATCGGTCATCCCGGCGGTGGAGCCGGTGCTGACCCTGGACGAGTTCCTTGCCGACGATGCCCTCGCGGGCCTGGCCCTCTGTCTCTGGGAGGGGGAGCGTGGGGACCTCGGGACGATCCTGGATTCGGTCTCGCCCGCTCCCGCCTCAGCGCTTCTGGTGGTGGGTCCCGAAGGCGGGCTGGCGATCAAGGAGGTGGACCTGCTCCGTGCCCGCGGGGTCAGAACCGCGGGGCTCGGGCCTCGGATCCTCAGGACGGAGACCGCGGGCCCGGTGGCGGTCGCGCTCCTTCAGTCGAGATTCGGCGACCTGTGACCGACGCGGAGGGCTTCGACTACTTCGAGGTGGCCGCGGATGTCGGGATCCGGGGCTGGGGGCCGACGCTCGAGGCCGCCTTCCGCCAGGCCGGCCTCGCCATGTTCGCCGTCATGGTGGAGCCGGCGAGCGTCAGTGAGCGCGAGTCTCGCGAGGTGCGCGCCCAGGGGGACACGCGCGATGCGCTTCTGGTGAACTGGCTCAACGACTGCCTCTACCTTCACGACGTGGAGGGCTTCGTGGCCCGGCGCATCGATCTGCCGATCTTCGAGGAGCGCCGGCTCCACTCGCTCCTCTGGGGCGAGGAGGTGAATCCGGCGCGCCACCGGCTCGGCACCATCGTCAAGGCGGCCACCTACCATCAGCTCACGATCCGCCAGGTCAACGGCGGGTGGGAGATCCGGGTCATCCTGGATATCTAGGGCGCGCGGCGTGTCGCTCGCGAGCGCGATCCTGGCCCTCCACATCGCCGCCGGCACGGCCGGCCTGATCCTCGGGCCCATCGCCATGGGAGCCCGAAAGCGCCCCGGGCGTCACACGCGGGCCGGGGAGGCCTACCACTGGGTGATGCTCACCGTATGCCTGACCGCGGGGCTCCTGGCCGTTCTCGACTGGACGCGGCTGTGGTGGTTCCTCCCCATCGCCGCCGGCTCCTACACCATCGCCCTCGTCGGCTATCTCGCGGCCAAACGCCGGTGGCGCGGGTGGCTCAGGGCGCACATCACCGGCCAGGGCGGCTCCTACATCGCCATGACCACCGCGCTGTTAGTGGTGAACTGGGAAACGCTGACGGGCACCCGCGGAATCTACTCACCGTGGGCGTGGGCGCTTCCCACCGTGATCGGCTCGCCGATCATCGCCTGGGTCCAGTACCAGGTGGGCCTGGGCAAGCGCCCGAAGCGGTGAGGCGTTAGATCGCTCCTCTCGCCTGAAGCCGCTCCCGCTCAGCGGGCCCGAGCCCGAGCTCGGCAAGGATCTCGGAGGTTTGCTCGCCCAGCCCCGGCGCCGGGCGGCGGATCACGGCCCGGGTCTCTGAAAGCTTGATCGGGATGCCGAGAACGCGGGTACGGCCGGCGACCGGGTGCTCCACTTCCACCGCCATCTCCCGGTCTCGGACCTGCGGGTCAGCGAAGACCTGGTCATAGGTGTAGATGGGGCCGGCGGGGATGCCCTCGGCCTCTAGGCGATCCAGCCAGTGAGCGCTGGTCTCCCGCTCGAACCGCTCCTGGAGGAGCGCGGCCAGCTCCTTTCGATGCTTGACGCGGTCGGCATTGCTGCCAAAGCGCGGATCGGCGACCAGGTGATCCAGCCCGAGGAGACGACAGAGGCGCACCCAGAAGTGCTGGGCTGCGCCCCCGACGGTGATCCATCCATCCTTGGTGCGGAAGGCCTGGTAGGGCGCGCTGGTGCGGTGCCCGGCACCGAGCCGCTGAGGGACCTCGCCGGTGGCGAAATACTGCGCCGCCTCGTAGACGGCCAGGGCGATGGGCGTCTCGAGGAGCGAGGTGTCCACGCGCTGGCCCCGGCCGGTACGCTCCCGCGCGGCCAGCCCGGCCAGGATTCCGATGGTGGCGAACATCCCGCCGCAGAGATCGGAGATCGGGAGCGGAACGCGGAGCGGGGGCCCCTCCTCCTCGCCCGTGATGGACATCAGGCCTGACATCCCTTGAGCGATGAGGTCAAAGCCCCCGCGCTCGCGGTACGGGCCGGTCTGGCCGAAGCCGGAGATTGAGCAGTACACAATCCGCGGGTTGCGCCGGCTCACGACCTCGTGGCCGAGCCCCAGCCGCGCCAGCGTCCCCGGCTTCATGTTCTCGAGGAGCGCGTCGGCCCTGTCGGCCAACTTCAGCGCGATATCCACGGCTTCGGGTACTTTCAGATTCAGCGTCAGGCTCCGCTTGTTCCGGTTGAACGTCATGAACGGGGCGCTCTGGCCGTTCACAAAGGGCGGCATGCCCCGCGCCTCGTCGCCACCATCGGGGCGCTCCACCTTGATGACATCGGCGCCGAGGTCGCCCAGGATCATCGAGCAGTAGGGACCGGAGAGGTTGGTGGAAAAGTCGAGGACGCTGAGGCCTTGAAGCGGTGGACCTGAACTCGACGACACCGCCATGCGCGGTAGTCTAGAAATGCCTCCGGGTGCTGTCAAGCCCGCGTCCGTCGCTCCACCCGGTGGTGCAAAAAGTGCACAAACCCTTCTTGCGCCCGTGTCGTCGCCGTAACAGCGGTCTCTGGGGCGGAGGCCCTCAAGGCTTAAATTAGCTCAGTATTCTCAAGGGTTACAGCCGGTCCGGGCCGCTGGCACACACCTTGCTGACCCTTCCGTCTGTTCTCCCGGCGAAGTCTGCCACCCAAATTGAACTGATGGATCTTCAGCTCACGGTTAAGCAGTCGGTGTCGGTGGAAGGCATCGGGCTCCACACCGGTCAGCCCGCGCGGATCACTCTCTCCTCCGCCCCGGAGAACACGGGCATCGTGTTTCGCGCCCACGGCGCTCACCGGACCCCCATCCTGGCTTCTCCCGAGCACGTGGTGGATGCCCACTACGCCACCACGCTCGGGCTGAACGGAGCCCGGGTGCAAAGCGTGGAGCACCTCGTTGCCGCTGCCGCGGCCCTCGGAATCGACAACCTGGTCGTCGAGGTGGAAGGACCCGAGGTCCCCGCGCTGGACGGTAGCGCCAAGCCCTTCGTGGATCTCCTCTACGCTGCAGGGAAGGCCACGCTTCCCGTCCCGCGCCGCCCGCTGGTGGTGGGCAGGCCGGTCCGCGTCGGCGACGGGATGCGGTGGCTCCAGGTCCTCCCCGCCGACAGCTTCCGGATCAGCTACACGCTGGACCACGATCACCCGGCCGTCGGCACTCAGGCCCTTTCCTTCTCGTGCACCGA
>JACQRS010000136.1 GCA_016206385.1 Candidatus Rokuibacteriota bacterium
CCCTTGCCAGCCCGCCACGCAAGCGCTCGCTCCGGGGCGAGCAGATCGCCAAGTCCTGGATTTCTCGGGCGAGCCGAAGATCTCCGGACGCGTGGACCGCAGCCACCACCGCCAGCCGCGGAGCGAATCGACCGCTGCAGAATACCGCAGCGGCGCTGCAGAATACCACGCCCATGGTCGGCGCGCGGTGCCACTGCCGCTTGCGCCGAGGGCCGGACGCAAGGGCGACGGCGAGAGGCGACGAGCTAAACGTTACCCCGGTCCGCCTCCCTTTCCCCCTGACGGTCGAATTCGGCTGCACGCTGTTCACTCATCGTCCAGAGACCACCGGACACACTCAGAGCAGCCTTCTGCCGTCCGCTGAGCTGCCCTCGGGCACAAAGCGCGAGAGGAACACCCGCTCTGTCGCAAGACCCATTCCTACCGCACTTCAACGAAACATGACGAAGACTTGCCCGGCCGAGCGGGCTTAGAGTCGCAAAATTGATGGTTTGTGACGGTCGGTACGATCTTCTGGACGTCGCTCGACCCGAAAGAAGATGTACGCGATCTGCAAGAACTGCGAACGCGCCTGAGGTGACGCGTGTCGTGGTCCCAGCCGCTTCCCTGGTTGGCGCCGGCTGCTACCCTCCAACCGTAACGGCGCGTATCGGCTCAACTAACACCTGACGGGCCCCCGTGACATCCGCCAGGCGCCGCCGGAGGGTCCGCTGCGCCATCCCTCTCGGGAGGCACACCGAGAACTTCAGGGCGTCGATCGCGTCGTCGGGGACGGGCAGGGCGTCGACGAGGTCCTCTGGGCGGAGCTGACGGATCCGGGCGTGGAGATCGTCGACATCGACGTCGGGTCGTATTTGAACGGCGAGGTTGGTGATCCGACCTCCCTGCTCAGCCATCGGGCCGAGAGCCTCGATCACCACCGCGTTCGCCCGTAACCCCGCAAACGTCCACCACCGCACGGCCCCTGATCCGTCGCGCACGACAGCCGTGCGCTGCTCGTCCACCCACGCAAACTCCTTGGCGAGCTGCGCCAGTTGCTCGATCGCCCGCTGGTATAGGTTGCCGGGACAGAGGCCGGTGGCGAGGACGCGACGGATGGCGCGACAGTGTTCGAAGCCAAGCACGCCGCCGCTGCCGATCCACCGGGAACGCCCTCTCAGCTCGGTCGGCTCAACGTAGGCGATGCGATGGCCCCAGTCGAGATGTGTGACGAGCCAGCTCCGGCCACCGAGCAGGAGGATCGGCTGCTCATCTAGGCGCAGCTGGAACGAGGCCTCGTGGACCTGGCCAATCTCCATCCGACCGTGGAGCACGGTGAACAGGGGCGGGCTTGTGAAGACCGAGAAGATCTCCCGGAAGTGTCGATAGCCGAAAGAGCGCTCGCCCTCGGGTCCGACCGACAGGATGCCATTGTCGTCGAAGAGGAGTCCCTGCGAGACCATGTGCGTGAGAACGGCGTCGACGTCGGCCTTGGACATGGCAGCGAACGCTGGCATCGCGCCGATCCACTCGGGCCAGCAGGTGCGTCCGATGCCGCCTTCCTGGAGCGCCAGTGCAAGGACTTGCTGGGCCAGGATGTGCAGGGGATCGGGAGGCGGGATTACCGGCTCGACGTACTCTTGGGACCATAGGTCGATCAGGCCCGCAGCCCGGAGGAAAGCATCCTCCGAAGTCGCGAGGAAGAGACAGTTCCGCTGGGTGCCGGGTCGTCGTCCCGTGCGGCCGAGCCGCTGGAGGAAGGCTGAGACCGTCGTCGGGGCATCAATCTGGATGACGCGGTCCAGGTCGCCGACGTCGATCCCGAGTTCGAGGGTGCTGGTTGCGACGATGACGCAATCAGAGCCCTCGACGAACGCAGTCTCGGCACGTCGCCGCTCGTCGAGTCCGAGCGAGCTATGGGAGACGAATGTCGACACTCGGAGGCCCCGCAGCCCGGCGGCCAGGTCCTCGACTCGGGCGCGGCTGTCGATGAAGACGAGCCGCTTCTCTCCGCGGTGGAGCCGTGAGATGACGATTGCAGCGTTCCCGAGATTCCCGACGTAGTCGAGCCCGACTTCGGCTACGACCCGGGGCTCCGCTGGGGGGGCAATGACGGTGCGTTGGCCGTGACAGGCGCCGGTAAGCCAGTCGAGCAGTTCCGTCGGGTTGCCGATCGTCGCCGAGAGCCCGACCCGTTGGAGCTCTCGCCCGGCGAGGCGCTTCACCCGTTCGAGGACGGACAGGAGATGCCAGCCTCGGTCGTCACCGGCGAAGGCGTGTAGCTCGTCGACTACGACGGCGCGCACGCCGCCGAAGAGCTTGGCCGGGCTGCCTTGGCGCGAGATCAGCATCACCTCCAACGACTCCGGGGTTGTCAGTAGGAGATCGGGCCGCTCCCGACGGAGCTGGCGCCTCGCGCTCTCGCCGACGTCGCCGTGCCACAGCTCGACGCGACGCCCGACGAGGGCGGCATAGTGCGAGAGGCGCGGCTCGAGGTTGTTGAGGAGGGCCTTGATCGGGCAAACGTAGAGGATGCTGAGATCGCGCCAGTCCTCGGCCAGCATCCGCGAGAGGAGCGGCAGGACGGCGGCTTCTGTCTTGCCGCCGGCTGTGGGGGCGAGGATGAGCGCGTGCTCGCCAGCGAGGAGGGGTTCGATCGTCTGTTCCTGGAGCGGCCGAAGGGACGCCCAGCCAAGTGAGTTGACGATGTGATGCTGGAGCGCCGGGTGGAGCCGGTCGAACGAACTCACCGCAGCGAGCCCTGGGCAGGCTTCAGTGTCGGCTCACAGTTCAAGCCGGATGTCGTCGGGGCTCGCCGCGGCCCGCGCCTCGCGCTCCACGTCGGTCAACTCCGCATCGCTCACGGTGAGGGCGTAGTGCGTGCGCGGATCGAAGTCAAGGAACTGGTCGATGCGATCCAGCACGTCCCCGATCAGTTTCTTGAGGAACACGCGGGGTGCCACGCCGACCTTGCCGCCAAGATTGCCAGTGACAGCCCGCGCCAGATCGGCCACGTAGGTGTCGTCGGCGACCGCGAGGATGCGGTCACGACTCGCGGCGTGCTCGGCATAGAGGTCGCGCACCTTCCGGCCCACGGCCTCGAGCAGTTCGAGCGTGAACCCGGGCAGGCGGATCTGCACGGCGCGGGGGTTGTCGAAGCGCGCCTCAGTGGCGAAGTCCGTGTGCAGGCGCTGGGCGAGCGGGGCCAGCCGCTGTGCTCCCTGTGGGCCATCGTAGAACGCGGGTGTCCCTGTGACTATCAGATAGAGGCCGGCGAAGCGGCCTGCATCGATCTCGTCGATGAGCTGACGGAGCGCGTTCAGGCCCTTGTCCCGCACGTCGCTTCGCACGCGCTGGAGCGTCTCGACCTCGTCGAGCACGAGGACCAGGCCCGGATACCCCGAGTCGCGCAGCATCACGAGGAGGCCCTGCAGGAAGCTGAGCGCGCCGAAATGATCGATCTCGCCCTTGACCTGCGCAAACCGCTTCACCTCGGTGCCGACATTCGGCTGGCCCGCAAGCCAGGCGACGAGCCCCTCTGCCAGAGGGCCGTTGCCGGTCGCGACAGCGTGGCGGTAGCCGCGGAGCGCCGCGGCGAGGGCCGGGGCGGTCCGTGTCACGTCGGCGAGCCGCTGCTCCATGAGGGCGCTCGTCCGCTCCACGAGCGTGTCGGTCTGATCCTCACGGATTGCGCCTTCGGCAAGGACATCCTGCTCCAGCGCGAAAAACCAGCCGTCTACCACACTCCGGAGTGCGCCGCTGAGCACGTCGGCGGTCGAGAGTCGCTCGATCAAACGTCGATAGACGGTCTCTAGGCGATGCAGTGGTGTTTCGGTCTCCGAGATCTGGACCTCGGTCGTGGCGAATCCGCGTTTCCTGGCCCGTTCCTGGAGCCAGCGCGCGAAGAAGGTCTTGCCACTCCCATACTCCCCGCGCACGGCCTTGAAGACGGCGCCGCCGCGCTGGACGCGCTCCAGCTCTTCGTCCAGAGTGGCCTCGAACCGCTCGAGTCCCACGGCGAACGCATCGAGGCTCCGCTGAGGCACGGTCCCGCGGCGGAGCGCGTCGATGATTTCTTCACGTCGCTGGGGACTGATCGGGATGGTGTTCCCTCCTATAGGTCGAACTGCGTCTCGAGGAGGCGACGGTTGAGCTCGACGGTGTCGGAAGCCTCGTCCACGGATAGCACCGCATAGCCCTCGACGTTGAGGAGGCGACGGAGGGCAGTGAGGATTCCGGCGAGCCGCAGCGGCGGCACCGCAAGCGCGCGCGCCAGTGCGGCTCGCGTCATCTTGCCGCCCCGCTCGTCGAGCGCTACGAGGCAGCGACTCACGCGCTCGTCGTCCAGGCCCGGCCGCGCCGCGAGCTGCTTCTGCGCAGCGTAGGTGGCTGAGGCCAGCAAGCGGTCCACCCAGGACGGAGG
>JACQRS010000133.1 GCA_016206385.1 Candidatus Rokuibacteriota bacterium
ATCGCAAACCTGAACGAGTGCCATTACTGACAATCCACGCGCTACGCCTTGGCAAGGCGTGTCACGACCGAGGCCGAGCTGGCCCGCGTGGATGGCTTCGAGAGTGCGAACTTCAGCCCAGCCGAGAAGGCGGTCCTGCACTTCACCGAGGCGTTCTACTGGGACCACCGGACGATTCCTGCCAGCGCGTGGGAGGATCTCAGGCAGCACTACTCCGAGCCCGAAATCATCGAGCTGGCATGGACCATCGCCAGCTACATCATGCTCGGCAAGCTGATTTATGCGTTTCAGGTCCCTTACGGCGACAGCGAGCAGGCTGAACACGCCGCACGCCCTTAGTCGGTCGGTGAATGGGAAGCCACACCCCCAGTCGATCCCGATCCGGGCAACGGAGGTGAACCAGTGAGCCTCCGCCAGCTCGGCTTTCGCCTGTACCTGGTGACTGACCGACGCCAGACCAAGGGGCGCCCGCTTACCGACGTGATCGAAGAGTGCCTGGGGGCGGGACTCGGGGCCGTTCAGCTCAGGGAAAAGGACCTCTCGGCCGCCGAGCTCCTCGCTCTCGCCCAGCCGCTCAGGGAGCAGACCCAACGGTTCGGGGCCCGGCTTTTCATCAACGACCGGGCCGACGTGGCCCTGGCCGTGGAAGCGGATGGCGTTCAGCGCGGCCACACGTCGCTTCCGATCACGCTTATGAGGACAGTGGTCGGGAGCCGGCGTCTGATCGGGGCCTCTGTCCATCGCCTGGAGGAAGCCCGTAGCGCCCAGCTGGACGGTGCCGATTTCATCGTCTTTGGACCTGTCTATGACACGCCGTCCAAGCGCCCGTATGGCCCGCCGCAGGGAGTTGAGAATCTCAGACGCGTCGTCAGAGAGATCGGCATCCCGGTCTTTGCGATCGGCGGCATCACTCTCGAGCGGGTCGCAGAGGTCAAGACCTCTGGAGCTCATGGTGTCGCGGTGATCTCTGCCATCTTCGCAGCCGGACGTCCCGGAGAAGCCACCAAGGCCTTTGTCGACGCGCTCGGGAGCGCGTGAGATGGCCCCGCCGGGGCCCGTGGTGATCGTGGGCGCGGGCATCATCGGCTGCGCGAGCGCTTACGAACTCGCCAAGGCCGGATGTGCGGTGACAGTGATCGAGCGCGACACGGTCGGATCTGAGGCCTCGAGTGCGGCCGCCGGGATGCTGGCTCCCCTGGGTGAGTCAACCCGATCGGACCCGTTTCAGGAGCTGGCGCTGGCGAGCTGGAGGCTCTACCCGGACACCGTCGCCGAGCTCCGCGCCGTCACCGGTGTGGACGTCGAATACACGACGACCGGGACCCTCCACCCGCTATTCACCGCTGAGGACGTCCGCGCGGCGGGGGCCCGATGCAACTCGCCGCTGGCGAAGCAGATGGGGCTCGCGCTCCTGGAAGGTCAGGAGGTGTTTGAACGCGAGCCGGCCATCTCAAAAAAGGCCCGAGCCGCGCTCTTCGTTCCGGGGGACCACTGGGTGAACAACCAGCGGCTGACCGTCGCGTATGCCCAGGCGGCTGCCGCTCGCGGGGTTACCTTCCGGCTGGGCGCCCGGGTCGGAGAGGTGATGCTGGAGCGCGGCCGGGGGGTTGGCGTGGTGGCTGGAGGGGAACGGGTCCGCGCCGACGCCGTGCTCATCACCGCGGGAGCCTGGTCGGGGGAGCTAACGGCCTCACTCGGCTCCCGGCTGCCCGTGGAGCCCGCCCGGGGCCAGATGCTGGCCCTTTCCCACGTACCACCTCTTCTCAAACACTGCATCCACGGGGCCGACGTCTATCTGGTGCCCCGTCCTTCGGGAGAGCTTCTCATCGGCGCGACCGTGGAGCGCGTCGGCTTTGTCCGCGCGGTGACCCCCGAGGGAATCGGTTCCCTGATCCGATCGGCCCTGGAGGTGGTCCCCGACCTGGCCGATCGCCCCATCACCCGCACGTGGTGCGGGTTCCGCCCGTGGGCTCCGGACAGCCTGCCGATCCTCGGCCCCTGGCCGGGCGTTCCTGGCCTCGCCGTGGCTACAGCTCACTTCAGGAACGGCATCCTCCTGGCACCGATCACCGCGCGGCTGATGAAAGAAGTGCTCGTTGACGGCAAGCCGTCGTTGGACCTCGCTCCGTTTCTTCCTGACCGGTTCCTCAAGTAGCTCCATTGGTAATTCGTGGCGCGCGCCCACACGCTATCGACTAAGATGAGAGGGCGATGTACGGCAAAGCCGAAGCGCACTTCCCCCGTCGCATCGTCTGCCTGACAGCCGAGACCGCGGAGATCGTCTGCGCCCTCGGCGCGGGGGAGCGCGTGGTGGGGGTCTCCGGCACCGCCGTGCGGCCGCCCGAGGCCAGGGACAAGCCGAAGGTGGGAGGCTTCACCACCTTTCGGCTCGACAAAATCCTGGCGCTCACGCCTGACCTGGTCCTGGCGTTCTCCGACCTCCAGAAGGATATCGTGAGAGAACTGGTCGGTGCCGGAGTGCCGGTGTTCGCCACCAACCAGCGCTCCGTCGAGGGGATCTTTCAGACAATCCTGACGATCGGCGGGCTGATCGGGCGGGAGACCGAGGCCCGAGCCTTGATCCAGGACATGAGGGACGAGATGAAGCAGATCCGGGAGTTTTCCAGCGTCTGGCCCGACCGGCCCCGGGTGTACTTCGAGGAGTGGCCCGATCCTCCCATCTCCGGGATCCGCTGGGTCTCAGAGCTGATCGAGCTGGCGGGAGGCCAGGACATCTTTGCCGAACTGCGGGACAAGGCTCTCGCCTCGGAGCGGGTGGTGGATCCCGCCGAGGTCTGCCGGCGCGACCCGCAGATCATGGTGGTCTCGTGGTGCGGGAAGAAGATGGACCGACAGGCCATCCGCTCGCGCCCCGGCTGGGAGGCCATCACCGCGGTCAAGGCGGACCGAATCCATGAGCTGGACGGGTCAGACATCCTCGCCCCCGGCCCCTCGGTCATGCGGGGCCTCAGGCAGCTCCACGAGATTGTTCAGTCCTACATGGAGGCTCGGTAACGTCATTCGAGTTTGGTCTCAGGTTGACGGCTATAACTTATTGAAACAATTATTAAAGCCTCGTTACCTTCCCTGAGGTATACCGCTTCGATTTCCGGCTAAAAAAAGCAAGGCGCCAGCGGAGCCCCGTGGTAGGATGAAATCCCTTCCAAGACGCCTCTAAGGAGCCGGCATATGAGTCAGGAGATCGCGCGTCCGGAGCGCTTTTTTGCCGACCGGTTTGGCCTGACCTCGTCCCGCCTGGAGCGCCTTTTAGGGTCGGCCCTCCGGGGGCGGGTCGAAGACGCCGATCTCTACCTCGAATATCGCGTGGACGAGGAGCTGGTCCTCGAGGAGGCAGGGGTCAAAAAGGCCTCCCGTCACGTGAGCCAGGGCGCCGGGGTGCGGGCCCAGTCGGGCGAGCGGACCGGCTACGCCCACACCGACGCCATCACGCTCCCGAACTTGGAGGAAGCCGCGCGTCAGGCCCGGGCCATCGCCGACCAGTCGGGCACATCGGCCATCGTCGCGGTGGCCTCCGGCCCCCGTCCCCACGACCTCTATCCGGTCGAAGTCTCGCCGGTGACCGCTGACCTCTCCGCGAAAGTGGACCTGCTCAGGCGGATCGATCAAGTGGCGCGGGCCGCTGACCCGCGCGTTCGGCAGGTCATTGCCAGCCTCTGGAGCGAGGAGCAGATCACGCTGATCGCTCAGGCCTCGGGCTGGACGGTGGGAGACGTGCGGCCGCTCACCCGGCTGAGCATCACGGTGATTGCCGAAGAGCACGGCAGGCGCGAGCTCGGCAACTTCGGTGGCGGCGGACGCGTGGCCTTCGATTTCTTCCTCGAGGAGGAGCGGTGGCTCCGGTACTGCCGCGAGGCCGTGCGCCAGACTCTCCTGAAGCTCACCGCGGTGGAGGCCCCCGCGGGGACACTCACGGTCGTGCTCGGGCCCGGCTGGCCGGGCATCCTCCTCCACGAGGCTGTCGGCCACGGGCTCGAAGGGGACTTCAACCGGAAGAAGGTTTCGACCTTCTCGGGCCGGATGGGCCAGAAGGTGGCCTCCGAGCTGGTGACCGTGGTGGACGATGGCACGCTGCCCAACCGGCGCGGCTCCCTCAACG
>JACQRS010000137.1 GCA_016206385.1 Candidatus Rokuibacteriota bacterium
CGTCGGCTGGCTGGAGGAGGAGTTCGTGGCCCTCGGCGCCCCACCCTTCACGGAGCGCGGGCGCGTCACCGAGGAATACCTGAGGCTGATGCGACGGTGCTGGACCGAGGACGAGGTGCGGTTCGAGGGAACGTACTACCGGGTGAGCGACGTCGTCTTCCGGCCGAAGCCAATCCAGAAAGGCGGGATCCCGGTCTGGATCGGCGGCCACACCGAGGCGGCGGTCAGGCGCGCGGCGGAGCTGGGGGACGGCTGGCATCCCATCGGCTTCCGTCCCCCCGCGCTCCTCCACCCGCCCGAGTACGAGGCCAAGGCCAAGCAGCTCCACGTCTGGGCCCAGCGGGCCGGGCGCGATCCCGGGGCCATCACCCTCACCTTCCGCGCTCCAATGGAAGTCTGGTCCAGGCGCGGAAAGACGCCGGCGGGCGAGCGCCAGCTCCTCCGGGGCACGGCGGAGCAGGTGATCGCCGATGTCCGCCAGTACCAGGCGCTCGGCGTGACGCACTTCGTCTTCGATTTCCCCGTCCCCGACGTCAAGCAGATGCTGGCCAACATGGAGCGGTTCGCCGAGGAAGTCCTCCCGAAGGTCAAGCGGATCCGCTGATGTCCCAGCTGGCGCCCGGGGTCCAGGCTTTCCTGGAGGCAGGGCGGGTCGCCCGCCTGGGGACCGCAGACTCGGGGGGTCAACCACTGGTGGTTCCCGTGTGTTACGCCTTCGACGGGCGGCATTGCTACTCGGCCATCGACGCGAAACCCAAGCGGGCGCCCGCGGCGGAGCTCAAACGGGTCAGGAACATCCGCGAGAACCCGCGCGTCTGCCTGGTCGTGGACCACTACGACGAGGACTGGAGCCGCCTGTGCTACGTGATCCTCCAGGGGCGCGCCGAGCTCCTCACCGAGGGGCCGGAGTTCAGCCAGGCCGTGGGCCTGCTGCTGGCCAAGTATCCCCAGTACCGGGCGGTGCGCCTGGATCGCACCTCCGGGCTCGTGATCAAGATCACCCCGGAACGGGTGGTCGAGTGGAGCTCTGCTGCGCCCTCGGAGGGGGGCTGCGCCCCCCTTCCGAACCTCCCCCAGGACGTTGCGCGGGCAAAGCCCGCGCTCGAAACGACCGGGGTAGGTGCGTGATGATCATCCTGAAGTCCCCCCGGGAGATCGGGCTGATGCGGGCCGGCGGCCAGATCCTTGCCGAGGCCATGGAGCGGCTCCGGGACTTGGTGAAGCCGGGCGTCTCGACGCTCGAGATCGACCGGGAGGTGGAGGAGTTCATCCGCTCACGCGGGGCGAAGCCGGCCTTCAAGGGATACCGGGGCTTCCCGGCCACGATCTGCACCTCCATCAACGAGGAGGTGGTGCACGGGATCCCGTCCGCCCATCGACGGGTGAAGGAAGGGGACATCATCAGCCTGGACCTCGGGTGCATCGTGGACGGCTACTACGCCGACTGCGCGATCACCATGGCCATCGGGGAACTCCCGCCGCGGGTGCAGGAACTGCTGACGGTCACCGAGGAGGGCCTGGAGCGTGCCATCGCCGAGTGCCGGCCGAACCGCCGGCTCGGAGACGTCTCCCACGCGGTGCAGTCGCACGTGGAGTGCCACGGGTTCTCGGTGGTTCGGGCCTTCGTGGGTCACGGGATCGGCCAAGTCCTCCACGAGGATCCCCAGGTGCCGAACTTCGGCGAGCCGGGGCGAGGGCCGCTGCTCAAGCCCGGCATGGTGCTCGCCGTGGAGCCGATGGTCACGATGGGGAGCTGGGAGGTTCGGATCCTGGAAGACCGCTGGACCGCGGTCACCGAGGACGGGAGCCTGGCGGCGCACTTCGAGCACACGGTGGCCATTACGGAGGACGGACCTGAGGTCCTGACCAGGCTCGACGGCGGCCGGGGGTCTGGCGCCCCGTAGAGGAGGCACATGGCGAAGGAAGATGCCATTGAGGTCGAGGGCACGGTGGTGGAGCCGCTGCCCAATGCCATGTTCCGCGTGGAGCTGGACAATGGCCACAAGGTGCTGGCGCACGTGTCGGGCAAGATGCGAATGAATTTCATCCGGATCCTGCCGGGGGATCGGGTCAAGGTGGAGCTGAGCCCCTATGACCTCAGCCGCGGCCGGATCACGTACCGGTTTAAATAATCGGAAGGGGCCTCGACGGCCCCCTCCGAAGCCTCCCCCAGAAAGGGGTTGCGCGGGCAGAGCCCGCGCTCGAAGGAGGCAAGTTGTGATTGATGTTGCGGTGCGAGTGAGATCGTGAAAGTCAGGCCATCGGTCAAGGTGCGGTGCGAGAAGTGCAAGATCATCCGGCGCGCCGGCGTGGTGCGGGTCATCTGCCCGAACCCACGCCACAAACAAAGACAAGGGTAGGCGCGTGCGGGTCCTGTCGCGGCGACCAGCCCCCGCCGTCCTCGCCACCCCGCCCGGTGGAGGGACCCCGGCTGCGGGCGGCGGGGGCGCCCGTTCGCTGCGCCACCCACACGCGCTAACCGTAAAGGTGTAAAAGGAGAGAGGGATGGCGAGGATTGCAGGCGTAGATCTTCCACGGGACAAGCGGGGCGAGGTGGCCCTCACCTACATCTACGGGCTCGGCCGTCCGCTGGCCAGAAAGGTCTTCGCCCAGGCGGGCGTGGATCTTAACAAGCGGGTCAAGGACTGGACCGAGGAAGAGGTGACGCGGATCTGGGAGATGATCGAGCGGGAGCTGAAGGTGGAGGGGGATCTGCGCCGCGAGGTTACGGTCAACATCAAGCGGCTGATGGACATCGGCTCCTACCGGGGGATCCGCCACCGCCGCGGCCTGCCCGTGCGCGGCCAGCGCACCCACACCAACGCCAGGACGCGCAAAGGCCCGCGGCGGGGCGTGATGGTGAAGAAGAAGCCGTCGGCGGCCCCCGCCCCGCCCCCCAGAAAGACGGGAGCATAAGCCATGGCTGAACCCACCCCAAAGCCGACGCCCCGGAAGGGCGGGCGGAAGCGTGAGCGCAAAGAGGTTCGGACCGGGATCGCCCACATCCAGGCCACGTTCAACAACACGATCGTGACCCTCACGGACAAGATGGGGAACGTGGTGACGTGGGCCAGCGCGGGCAGCGTGGGATTCAAAGGGTCGCGCAAGAGCACGCCGTTCGCCGCCCAGATGGCCGCCGAGAACGCCGCGCGGAAGGCCATGGACCTGGGTCTGAAGCAGGTGGAGGTGTATGTGAAAGGGCCGGGCGCCGGCCGGGAGGCGGCCATCCGGTCCCTCCAGGCCGTGGGGCTCGAGATCACGGCGATCCGGGACGTCACCCCGATTCCTCACGACGGGTGTCGGCCTCCGAAGCGCCGGAGAGTGTAGGGAGGGGAACGAGTGGCGAGATATCGAGACGCAGCGTGCCGGCAGTGCCGGCGCGAGGGTATGAAGCTGTTCCTCAAAGGGGCGCGCTGCTTCACCGAAAAGTGCGCGATCGAGCGGCGGAACTACCCGCCGGGCCAGCACGGCTTGAAC
>JACQRS010000138.1 GCA_016206385.1 Candidatus Rokuibacteriota bacterium
ATCTCCACGATGGTGAGCCTGGCCCCGAGGGTCAGGATCGAGTTCAGGATGGTGAAGGCGATGAAGCCGGCCCCGACCATGACGACGCGGCTCCCGGCCCGGAACTCTCGGATGACGCCCCGGGCCTCATCCAGCGTCCAGACTGAATGCACCCCGGGTCCGTCGGCCCCGGGGATCGGCGGCCGGACAGCGGAGGAGCCGGTGGCGATCAGGCAGTCGTCGTACTCCACCCCCGCGCCATCGTCGAGCGTCAGCGTGCCGGCCTTGGGGTCCAGGGCGGCAGCGCGTCTCCCGAGGTGAGCCTTGACGCCCCACAGGGCCAGCTTCGCCGGAGTGGCGGTGAAGACGTGGGATTCGGCGATGGAGCGCCCCAGATAATAGGGCAGCACCATCCGGGAGTACGGCCTTTCGGCTGAGACCAGCGTGATCTCCGAGGCTCCGCCATCCTCCTCCCGGATCGTCCGGATCGCGTTGACGCCTGCGGTGCCGCCCCCGATGATGAGGTGACGCTTCGCCATCAGCGTCGCTCCCCAGCGAGGAGCACGGCGGATCGCTCCGCCGCGAACTTCCCCAGCCAGTCTCTCGTCTCAGCGTCTTCGTACACGATGGCCGCGGTGGGGCAGGCCTCGGCGCAGGCCGGCGCGCCGCCGCACAGGTTGCACTTGAAGGCCTTCCCGCTGTCGGAGTTGTAAAAGATGGTCCCGTACGGGCAGGCGATGGTGCAGAGCTTGCAGCCCACGCACTGGTCGTCCAGGACCACCTTGGCGCCGGCAGGGGAGATGGCAATGGCGCCTACGGGACAGGCGGTCATGCACCATCCCTCGGCGCACTGGGGACAGGTATAGGGAGCGTAGGAGGTGAACCCCTCGAATGGGGAGACGCGGATCACCGACTTGGCCGGCTGAAAGGTCCCCGTCTGCATGTAGGAGCAGGCGAGCTCGCACCGGAGACAGCCGGTGCACTTCTCGGGGAAGATCTTGAGGACTTTCACCCGGATCGTCAGCGCTTCCTGCGAGTCCCGCGCGGGCCCGCCCGCCGACGGCGCCCGGGACCGAGCCCGTTGATGAAGGTATCCAGCGGAATGGCGGCCAGCGTCATCATCTGCACCGAGCCGCGGGCTCCCAGCTCGATGGAGACCCGCGACACGGTCTCGTTGTCCGGGGCTTCGAGGACCGTCACGAAATCATACGGGCCTAGCACCGCGTACTGGGCGCGGACCTTGGCCCCCATGCGCTCCACCTCGCGGTTCACCTTCCGAATCCAGCCCGGCCGCTCGCGAAGCACCTTTCGCCCGGTCTCGCTCAGCGTGCTCAGCATGATGTAGGTCAGCACGGTGGTTCCCTCCTGCCCGAGAAGTGCGCCTTAGTATAGCACGCAGGGCGTGCGGGTTGACAGGGGGGCTCCGAGGCGCGATTATGATCGCACCCTTGCCTGAGGAGGGCGGGCGGAGGTCTGCGCCATCGCCGAGGAAGCAGTCATGATCAAGGCCATCGACGTCCACGCCCACATCTCGACAGCCCCCTGGCACCGCTCGACGAGGAAGTTCGTCGAGGCCATGCGCGTGTACTACAGGACCGAACAGCCGGTGAAGGCCGAGGACGAGATGGCGCAGGATTTCATCCGCGCGCGCGTCAAAGGATGCATCATCGCATGGGACGCGGAGGCAGGGACCGGCGAGCCCAAGACGCCCAACGACTACATCGCCGACCTGGTGAGGAAGTACCCGGAGGCATACGCCGGCGGCTGGGCCATGGTGGACCCGTGGAAAGGGCAGATGGCGCTCCAGGAGATCGAGCGGGCCATCAAGGAGCTCAAGCTGCTCGGCGTCAAGTTCCAGCAGAGCGCTCAGGCCTTCTTCCCCGACGACCACCGCTTCTACCCCATCTGGGACCTCTGCCAATCCCTCGGCGTCCCGGTCCAGTTCCACACCGGGACCACGGGGCTGGGCGCGGGGTGCCCGGGCGGCCTGGGCGTCAAGCTCAAGTACACGAAGCCGATCCCGCACCTGGACGACGTTGCCGCCGACTTCCCCCGCCTCACCATCATCGCCTGCCACGTCTCCTGGCCGTGGCAGGAGGAGATGCTGGCCGTGCTCCTCCACAAGGCCAACGTGGTCATGGAGACCTCGGGCTGGGCGCCCAAGTACTTTCCCGAGAGCCTCAAGCGCGAGATCAACGGACGGCTCCAGGACAAGGTGATGTTCGGCTCGGACTACCCGGTGCTCACCCACGAGCGCCTCTTCCGGGAGTTCGAGGCGGAGGGGTACAAAGCCGAGGTACTGGAGAAGATCTACCTGAAGAACCCCCAGCGAATCCTGGGGATCAAGGTGTAGGAGAGATCGCTATGAACAATAGCGTGCGGATCCTGCTCGGAGGCGTGCTGGGCTTTCTCCTGGCCCTGGCGTTCATCGTCACGGGAAGCACCATCGCGACCCTCACCCACTAGGAGCGACGCGCTCGGCCCTGGGCCCTATACCGGCGCCGACTCGGCTGAGGCCTTCAGCAGGGTGTAAACGGAGGAGAAGTCCTTCCTGCCGAGCCCCTGGGCCGAGGCCAGCCGGTAGAGCTGGAGCGCCGCAGAGGCGGCAAAGAGCGGAACCCGCTCCTCCCGGCCTGCCATCACCGCCAGCCCGAGATCCTTGGCCATCAAGTCGGTCATGAACCCCGCCGCATAGTCGCGGCTGGAGGCCGCCGTTGCCACCATCCCGGGGACCGGATGGTTGTGCTCCATGACCCAGGTCTGACCCGAGGACTTCTGGATCACCTGAGTCAGCACCTTGGGGTCCACGCCAAAGCGCTCGGCCAGGCGGAAGGCCTCGCTCACCGCCACCATGGCCACGCCGGCGATGAGGTTGTTGCAGAGCTTGGCCACCTCCCCCGAGCCCACCGGCCCCACGTGAATGATGGTGGAGCCCAGCGCCGAGAGGACCGGGCGGGCCTCTTCCAGATCCCGCTCATTGCCACCCACCATGATGGTGAGCGTTCCCTCCACCGCCCGCGGCACCGCTCCAGACACCGGCGCATCCAGGAACCTCACCCCTTGAGCCTTGGCCCGGTCGGCGACGAGTCTCGAGGTTCCCGGATCGATCGTAGACATGTCAACGCAGAGCCTGCCGGCGGGCGCGCCGGACAGCACGCCAGCCGGGCCGCAGTAGCAGGCCTCCACGTCCGACGAGGACGGGAGCATGGTGACGACGATCTCCGAATCCTGGGCCGCCTCGGCGGCGGAGCCGACCACCGCCGCGCCGCGCCGGCCGGCCTCATCCAGCGCCTCCGGCCGCACGTCGTACGCCAGCACCGAAAACCCCGCCTTGAGCAGGTTGGTCACCATGGGTGTCCCCATGGTGCCGACGCCGATGAACCCCACGCGCTTCATAGCTCCCTCCCGAATCCGTGACGAGCGGTTGTGCCGTGCCCCCGGCTACTCTGCCATAGCGAAGATCCGCGTCGGAGCGCTGTCAGTCCGATGGTGCGGCGGACCTGGGAGCCTCGGCGCGCTTCTGCTCCTGGGCGCGATCCTCCTTCTGGTCTCCTCGCCGCCGGATCAGGCGGAAACCCGCGGCCAGAAGAAGGGCGGGACGATCTGATAGGTGACGGAGCACGA
>JACQRS010000139.1 GCA_016206385.1 Candidatus Rokuibacteriota bacterium
GCGCCTTCTCCTCGATGGTGCTGAGCCCCCCCTCGATGTTCCCCTGGGTCGGTTGGGAGCCCAGCAGGTTGGCCCCCTGGGCCTCGATGAAGGCCAGGTAACTGTTGAACGTGTCGAGGAACGCCTTGCGCAGCTCCGGCGTGGCCATCCGGGCCGCCACCAGGTGCTCCCCTCCGGTCATCTCGGAGGTCTCGCCGAAGAGCACGTTGGCCCCCATGTCTGCCAGCCGATCCACCACCACCCCAACCGACGGGTTGGAAGCGAGCCCGGTCGTCGTATCGGACTCGCCGCACTTGATACTCACCGTTAGCTCGCCGATATCGACCGGCTCGCGCCTGAGCTCCGAGGCCGCCTGGAGGAACTCGGCAGCCTTGCGGCCAGCCATCTCGATCGTCTTGAGGTCGCCGTGCCGCTCGATGAAGAAGCCCGCCACTGGCTTGCCGGTCTCGGCGATACCGTCGACGATTTTCTTGCTCCAGTTGGGCTCGATTCCGATCACCACGACTGCGGCCACGTTGGGACTCCGGCCGGCACCCATGAGGGTGCGGAAGGTGAGTTCTAGATCTTCGCCGAACTGAAGACGCCCATACGGGTGCGGGAGGGCCATGGTCCCCGGGATCACGGCGGCCACGCCCTCCGCAGCGCGGTTAGAAAGATCGTCCACCGGCAAGATGATCACATGGTTTCGCACCCCCACCTGCCCGTTTCTCCTGCGGTATCCAAGAACGCTTCGCGCCTGCACGGCTCTCACCTCTCCTTTCATCCGACACGCGTGGTCGCGGCGGTTGACCTCGGCCACCGTACGCTGACGATGTTGTGAACGTGCACGTGCTGCCCCGGGACGATGTCCGCCAGGGCTTCCCCGATGACTTCGCCGTATTCGATGACCCGCTCGCCCCTGACGATGGCCCGGAGGGCCAGCTTGTGGCCCAGCGGGATCGGATCGCGGAGGGCCACCTGAAGGACCGAGTTGTCGCGGAGCACCACCCCCGTCACAGTGTCGCCAGGCTTCAGATCCTCCACGGCGACCCCGACCGCATCGCCGGGAGCGTGCACCAGAAATTTGTGAGGCATACCGGACTCCTCCTTCTCGGTTACGGCTTGCTCACATCCCGAGCCTCGCGTAGATGTCCGCGAGCCGGCGCTGGGCTTCGCCCAGCACCTCGGCGTAGAGGTTGCCGCCGTGAGCGTCCATGGCGACGGTGAGCGGACCGAGCCCCCGTACCCGGAACTTCCACAGGCATTCGGGCATCAGATCCTCCCACCAGACCCCTTCGATCGCCTCGATCTGGGTCGTCTCGAGGGCCGCGGCGCCGCCGGTGATGGCCAGATAGACACCGCCCAAGCGCTGGAAGGGCTTCAGGCTCTCGGCAGACAGCCCGCCCTTTCCGATGATCCCGCGCACCCCGTAGCGCTCGAGGAGAGGGCCGGTGAAGCGGTCCATCCTCATGCTTGTGGTGGTCCCCACGGACAGCGGCTCGTACCGCTCCCCCACCTTCTTCACATTCGGGGCCGTGTGGAGACAGACCGCGCCGCTCAGGTCCACGGACGCCTCCTGGCCCTGGTCGAACATGCGGATCAGCGTGGCGTCACGCACGCCGAACACGATCCCGTCGAGCGTCACGCTGTCGCCGGCGCGGAGCCCGCGCACCTGGGCCTCGCTCAGCGGCGTCGTCAGCCGGTACTCCGCCACGACTCCCTCATCACGGGCGAGACGGTGTGGCAGTGCAACGGCGGTCCGGCCTCGGGTGCGAGCGAGCCGTGCCGAGAGGCGGTCGGGAACCCACTGTGAGCGAGTGGGGACGGGGAAGCCGGATCGCAAACCCCGGCCGCCAGAGGGGCGACGGCAAAGCGCGGACGAGCGCAACGGGAAGAGCGGGCACGGAGGAGGCGCATCCGGAGGGGCCCCGCCCCGCGAGCCACAGAGGGGTGACCGCCGAAGGCGGGCGAGCCAGGAGCCGGGCCGGACCGCCTCGCATGCTCACTCACCAGCCGTGATCGACATGGCCGTCGGGGTAGATCCGCGCCATGGCGCGCTCGCCACGCCAGCACTGGAGCGTGACCGCCACCGGGTTCTGGGTGATGTGGGTGTGGGCGTACTCGATCTGGACCGCCAGCGCGGTCGTGTCCCCGCCGAGCCCCATGGGGCCGATGCCGGTGGCGTTGACCGCCTCGAGCAACTCGGCCTCCAGCGCCGCGATTGTCGAGTCGGGGTGGGAGGACCCGATCGGCCGCCAGATCGCTTCCTTGGCCAGCTTCATCGCCAGGTCGGAGGTTCCGCCAATGCCGACGCCCACCAGCGTTGGCGGGCATGGCTTGCCGCCCGCCTCCACCACGCACTGGAGCACGAACTTCTTGATCCCGCTGAGCCCGTCAGCCGGGGTGAGCATCTTCAGAAACGACATATTCTCCGAGCCGGAGCCTTTCGGCATCATCTTGAGCTCCAGATACCCCGCCTCCTCCAAGAACTCCACATCGATGATCGGGATCCGCCGGCCGGTGTTGGTCTGGGGATTGGAACGGTCGATAGGATGGCAGACCGAGGAGCGCAGCGGGTGCTCCAGCGTGGCCTGCTTCACTCCCTCGACGATGGCAGCCAGGAGCTCCGGGCCGTCGTATTCGAGACCGCGCCCGATCCTGAGCTTGTAGACCGGCGTCCCCGTGTCCTGGCAGACGAGAAGCCCGCGCGCCTCGGCCACGTCCAGGTTCTTGAGCATCACGCCGAGGATCTCGCGGGCGCGCGGGTGGCTCTCCCGGTCGTGAGCCCGGGCCAGGGCCGCCTTCACATCCGGCGGGAGGACCTTGAGCGCCCGGATGTAGAGCTCCTTGGCGGCCTGGCTCACCAGCGTTGGATCAATCGTCACCATCACCCCGCGATCTCGCTGACCTGCACCTGGGGCTGAATGTTGGTGTAGTTGGGCACGTCGGCCATGATCTCCTTGCCGTGGGCCCCCATTGCCTTTTGACAGTCGGCGACCGAGTTGAAGTAGAGGTGGGCGATGTAGACGAACGGCGCCGGCGCCCCGGGCGCCCCGCCGGCGAC
>JACQRS010000161.1 GCA_016206385.1 Candidatus Rokuibacteriota bacterium
ATCAACTACCGATCGATCTGACGGCGATCAGAAGCGCGGCGTCTGTGATACACTCGCTCTCATCATGTCAGCCAAGAATCCCAGAGTCAGTGTGGTTCTAGAACGTCCGCTCTCCGAGATGCTTTACGACTTGGCCCGGCGAGACCGTACCTCGGTGTCCCTGACGGCGCGAGATCTCCTCCGTCACGCGCTGGAGACGTACGAGGACGGCGCACTGAGCCAGCTCGCGGAGGAACGGGACTCAACCTTCGACCATTCCCGAGCTCTCCCTCACTGCAAGGTCTGGCACTCGGCGGGCAAGCCGAAGACGCGCTGAGCGTCAGGACCCGTTATGGGATGGTGAGGAACCCGCGGACTCGAGACGAGAACTGACGAGCGCATGGGCGTTCTTGACACGTTGAATCATGTAGCTATCATAGCTACATGCATACTATTGGGGTCAGAGAACTTAAAAACCACCTCACCCGCTACCTCGGGCTCGTGAGGGAAGGGGAGCGTGTCGTTGTGACGGACCGCGGAAAGCCGGTGGCTGTCCTCGGCCCGGTCGAAGGAAGGGACGGCCGGAAGCCATCTACAGCGCAGCGGGCCGCGGCACTCGCCCGTCGCGGGCTCATTACGCTTCCGCAGGGGAGCCCTGACCTCCGTACCAAACCGGTGCGTATTCGGGGAGAGCCGATCTCGCGGACCCTCATCCGGGACCGCCGGTGATCTATCTCGACAGCAGCGCCCTGATAAAGAAGTATGTGGTTGAGAAGGGCACACCAGAGGTCCGGGAGTTTTTCGCAGGCGGCGAGACGCCCTGGACCTCAACGCTCAGCCAGGCGGAGGTCTGGTCGACCCTCGCCCGGCGCCGCCGGAGCGGAGACCTGACGGCAACGCAGTACCGGGCTATCGCCAGGAGTTTCGAGCAGGACTGGAAAGCGATGGCGGTCGTTGAGTTAAACGATGAAGTCAGGGGAATGATCAGAAACCTGGTCGAACGGCACCCGCTGAGAGCGTCCGATGCCATCCGGCTCGAGTCTGCCATCTGGGCGAAACGAGGCCTGGCGGAGCCGATGGTCTTTGTGGGCGCTGACGCCACGCTGTTGAAGGCCGCGGAAGCTGTGGCGTTGAAGGTCGTCAACCCGGAGACGGCGAGTACGGCAGGCCCATGAGAGTCCATCTCACCACGCTGGGGTGTCCCAAGAACCAGGTGGATTCCGAGCTGATGCTCGGGATGCTGGCCGACGCCGGCCATGAGGTCGTCGCCGCGGCCGAGGCCGCCGACTGCCTCATTGTCAATACCTGCGCCTTCATCGACCAGGCCCGCGAGGAATCGATCCACACCATCCTCGAGCTGGCCCAGCTCAAGGGGAAGCGCCCGGGCCGCTCGCTCATCGTCACGGGCTGCCTCTCCCAGCGGTACGGTCGGGAGGTCCTGGACGGGGTCCCCGAGGTGGACGCGATCCTCGGCACCTCCGAACTCGAGCGGATCCTGGACCTCGTCCAGCAGGCTCACGCCCGTCAGGACTGGGCCACGAGCGCGCCGCCCGGCTACCTCTACGATGCGACCGCGCCGCGCCTTCTGACCCGGCGGGTCCCTTACGCCTATGTGAAGATCGCCGAGGGGTGCGACATGGGGTGCGCCTTCTGCGCGATCCCCCAGTTCCGGGGGCGGCACCGGAGCCGTCCCCTCGCTGACGTCGTCAGGGAGGTGGAGGGGCTGGCCAGGCGTGGTATCCAGGAGGCGATCCTGGTCTCCCAGGACACCCTCGCCTACGGCAAGGACCTGCGCGGCAACGGCGACATCGGCGATCTCCTCCTGGCGCTCTCGGGCACGCCGATGCCATGGATCCGGGCCATGTACCTCCACCCGGCCCACATCAACGATCGGCTCCTCGCCAAGTGGCAAAAGGCGCGCGTGCTCCCCTACCTCGACATGCCCATCCAGCACGCGGATGACGGCATCCTGCGCGTGATGCGCCGGGGCGTCACGGCGCGCCGGATGCGGGAGATCTTTCAAGCTTTCCGCGAGGGGATCCCCGACCTCACGCTGCGCACCACGGTGCTCGTGGGCTTCCCCGTCGAGAGCGAGGACGCGTTCGGCAACCTCCTGGACTTCATCGAGGAGGTCAGGTTCGACCGGCTCGGCGTCTTTACCTACTCGCGCGAGGAGGGGACTCCCGCGGCCGTCATGTCGGAGCAGGTCCCGCCCGAGGTGGCGGCCGAGCGCGCCCGCATCGTCCAGGAATGCCAGGACCGGATCGCGTGGGAGCGGCAGAAGGCGTTCTTTGGCACGGTCCAGACCGTGCTGGTGGACGGGCCGAGCGAGGACCCGGCGTTTGTCTGGGAGGGACGGACCGCGGGGCAAGCCCCTGAGATCGACGGGGTGGTCTATCTCAGAGACCGCGGCCTCGTTCCCGGCAACTTTGCCCAAGTCCGGATCGTGGAGGTGGAGGGGTACGAGCTCGTCGGTGAGCCCCTGCCTCCCGGCGAGAAATAGCACCCGCTTGGTCGACCGGGTGGCGCTGTTCGTGGCCACCGCCGGCGGCGTCGGCTATACGCCCGTCGCCCCCGGAACCGCGGGGAGTCTCCTCGCGCTTGTCGTCCTCTGGGCGCTGCCCTTCTCCCCGCTCGGCCTGACTGTCGCCCTCCTCGTCGTCGTGGCGGTCGGCGGTTGGGCCGCGGGCCGGGCCGAGCGGCTCCTGGGCGGTAAGGACCCGAGCCCCGTGGTGATTGACGAGATAGCCGGGATGGTTCTGTCGGTGCTCATCCTGCCCCGACGCCTGGAGCTCCTCGTCGCCGCATTCCTTCTCTTCAGGCTCCTCGACATCGCGAAGCCCTTTCCCATCCGTCGAAGCCAGGCGCTGTCCGGCGGGCTCGGTGTGATGCTGGACGACCTGATCGCGGGCGTGTACACGCTGGCGCTGCTGTGGGGGCTCCTATTCCTCCTCGGCACCGGCATGAGCGCTCAGGGCGGTTGAGGCGAAGGTGGCCAAGGCTCTGGGTGAGGACCCCCACGGCCGCGACGACGAGAGTCTGGAGGTCGTCGTCGGCCGCCTTCTCGCGGCGCGAGGGCTCACGCTCTCGGTGGCCGAGTCCTGCACCGGAGGGCTGCTTTCCCACCGGATCACGAATGTCCCCGGCTCGTCGGTCTACTTCGAGCGCGGCGTCGTGGTTTACAGCAACCGTGCCAAGGAGGAGTTGCTCGGTGTCCCGCGCGCGCTGCTGGTCGCCCACGGAGCGGTGAGCGACCCGGTGGCCGAGGCCATGGCGCGCGGCATCTGCGAGCGGACCGGCACGCCGCTGGGGCTGGCCATCACAGGGATCGCGGGCCCGGACGGCGGCACGCCGGCGAAGCCCGTGGGCACGGTCTATATCGCCCTGGCGACTCCGGATGGCACCCGCTCCCAGCGGTTCAGCTTCGCGGGGGGACGGGACGCGGTGAAATGGCAAGCCACGCAGATAGCGCTGGACCTTCTCCGTCGGTACCTGCTCCATCACGGTGGCCGGGAGTGAGCGAGCGGGTTCGATCCTTCATCGCCATCCTCCTCGACGACCCGGTGCGCGCCGCTGTCGCCGCAGAGGTCGAGCGGCTGAAGCCCCTGGCCCACTCGGTGTCATGGGTCGCGCCTCAGAACCTTCATCTCTCGCTCAAGTTCCTGGGCGAGGTCGAGGTGGCCGCACTGGAGGCGGCGAAGGAAGCGCTCGCTGAAGCGGCTTCGGAGGCCGAACCGTTTACCCTGACCGTTCACGGCCTCGGCGCCTTTCCGG
Source organism: Candidatus Rokuibacteriota bacterium (assembly GCA_016206385.1). Classification (GTDB taxonomy): domain Bacteria; phylum Methylomirabilota; class Methylomirabilia; order Rokubacteriales; family CSP1-6; genus JACQWB01. Next base: position 3,754 of record JACQRS010000161.1, read on the forward strand.
GGCTGGCCAGGCCGCGCGTCATCTGGGTCGGCGTGGCCCAGGGGGCGCGCGAATGCCAGGCGATCCAGGCGCGCGTAGAAGCGGCGCTGGCCCAGCGCGGCATGCCCAAGGAAGCGCGGCCGTACACGCCGCACCTGACCATCGCGCGGGTGCGCGCGCCGCGGGGACTGGCCGGGCTTCAACAGGCCATCGCCCGGGATGCGCGGCGGGAGTTCGGACAGGTCGGCGTCACTTCGATTTCCCTGATGCGGAGCGAGCTGCATCCCGAGGGCGCTCGCTACACGGAGTTGTATACCGCGCCCTTTTCGAGGCGCTGACGAGCCTCACCGGGTCAGTGGCAGGCTGATGGCGCGACCGGACTGGGCGCTCCGGGTCACGGCCTCGGTGAACTCCATGTACCTGACGCCATCCTCAAAGGTGGTGCGGGTGACCCGCTCCAGGCCCCGGATAGCGTTCACGAACTCCTCCTCCACCCGCCAGCCGACCTGCTGTTCCTTCGGGACCGCGATCTCCCTGAGGGTGTTCTCGCCGCGCCGGCCGGCGGAGAGCGCAAGCGTTGCGAGATCGAGTCGCAGGGTGCCCTCGCTGCCGAACAGCCACGCCTCGTTACCGGGGGCCAGGCCCGTGACCGCGCTGAATCGGAGGTGGGCGATGGCTCCGCAGGCGAGGGTGACGAGGACGTCCGCATGGTCGGGCACCGTCACGGCCCGCATCACGCCGCTCGAGTCCTTTCGCCGCGGGACGCTCACCTTTGTCATCGCCATCACCCGGGTGGCGGGCCCCACCCAGCGCATCAGCGCCTCGTACCAGATGCCCATGGTCAGGATGTTGAAGCCGCTCAGGTCGGAATCGTGCCGCCAGTGGAGCGGGCTTTGCCGGTCCACGAAGATGTCCTGGGTCGCCCGGAGCTCGACCGCCAGCAGGTCGCCCACATAGCCCTCGGCGATCAGGGCCTGGATGGCGCGATCCGCCTTCAGCGTGTGGGGGGCGGGCACCAGTTGGGCGACGAGATGCGGGCGCCTCCGCGCAGCCTCCAGCATGGCGCGCGCCTCGCTGGCGTTCATCGCCATCCGCGCCTCGCAAAGGACGTGCTTCCCGTTCTCCAGGGCCGCCAGCGTGACGGGGCAGTGGAGATAGGGCCACGTCCCGATGCAGAGGGCGTTCGTGTCGTCAGCCTCCACCAGTTCGCGCCAGGTGTCGTACACCGTGGGAATGCCGAACTTCCGGGCCACGCGCTCCCCCGACTCCCGGCTCCTGTTCGCCACGCTGACCACTTCCACGCCTTTCATGGCCTTGAGCCCCGGGATGTGCCTCAGGCGCGTGTTGGCACCGGCGCCGACGATACCGACCCGGATCGTTTCGTTTCTCATGGTTGTTCCCTTTCTCTACGCGGGGACCTTTTGGACGTCGCCGGTCGCTCTTCCTTGGCGGACAAGCGGTGTGAGACGCAGTGGAGGACCGCGACCAGGGTGCCGTCGTCGGTGGTCACGGTGATGTCGTAAAAGCCGGCCCGGCGGCCTGGCTTTCGCTCGCGTCCCTCGGCGATGAGGCGCGAGCCGGGCTTGACGGCCGCCAGGTAGCTGATGGTGACGGAGAGGGCCACGGATGGCTCGCCGTGGGAGTTACAGGCCGCCCCAAAGGCCACATCCGCCACGGAAAAGATGACGCCGCCGTGGGGGTAGCCCTGGAAGTTCAGCATGTGGGGCTGGAGGCGCACGCCGACGCGGCAGTAGCCCTTGCGGAGCTCCAGGTACTCGATCCCGAGCGCGCGGGCCCACGGGTCACTCTGGATGCGGGCTCGAAGCTCGGCGGGGATCTGGGCGGAGTCGGACGGGCTCACACGCTAGGCTGTCTGATACTGCTCCCGCTTGCGCAACTCGACGAACACGCCGTGGGCGTCCCGCGGATGAACCCACGCCACCTCCGGCCGCCGGTGATCGACGCGAACCCCCTGGGCCCTCAGATGCGCCACGCTCGCGGGGATGTCCTGGACCTCGAAGCCGACCAGGTAGACGCCTTCCCCCCGCGTCTCCAGGAAACGGGCCACGTGCTTGGTGGGATCTGTCGGCTCCAGCAGCTCGATGTGCCCGATCCCGATAGGCAGGATCGCGTTCCTGAACCCGAACTCCCCCGACACGCCCCGGCGATGGACCTTCAGCCCGAAGAGCCGCGTGTACCGTTCGACGGCGGCGTCGAGATTCTGCACGGCAACCGAGAGCTCGACGATGTCGCCCAGCATGGTTGGCCTCCTCCAATTCGCTCTGGTGACGGAGTCACGGGAAACGGTGCCAAGCTTAGCCGGCGGAACCGGAGGGGTCAAGCCCGCGCGGTTGACAGCGCTCGGGCCCGGCCGTTCAAGCTGAGCGCGTGGCCTCCGGCCCTGTATGGGTTTCGAGACATTGACACGGCCTCGAGACCCGCGCCATCATGCCCCAGCCGATTGACTTTTCACGCGCGCGCCCCCTACAATGGCCTAGTTCGACGTCCAAACAGCGAGCGTGCGCTGATCTTCCGAGTCCCTTCAGGGGCGGGATCGTCCGCGTGTGGAGGAGGCGATCATGGCTGAGGTGAAACACGATCGCCGTCAGGCGCTCGACCTGGCTATCTCTCAGATCGAGAGACAGTTCGGCAAGGGGGCCGTGATGCGCCTGGGCGCGGGCGGGGCTCTCGAAGAGGTGCCCGTGATCCCGACCGGCGCGCTCTCCCTGGACGTGGCCCTCGGCATCGGCGGGATCCCGCGGGGGCGCGTCACCGAGATCTTTGGACCGGAGTCCTCGGGGAAGACCACGCTGGCGCTCCACATCATCGCCGAGGCCCAGCGCCTCGGTGGGGTGGCGGCGTTCATCGACGCCGAGCACGCCCTCGACGCGACCTATGCGAAGAACCTCGGCGTCAACACCGACGAGCTCCTGATCTCCCAGCCGGACACGGGGGAGCAGGCCCTGGAGATTGCGGAAGTGCTCGTCCGCTCCAGCGCCGTGGATGTCGTCGTGGTGGACTCGGTCGCGGCCCTTGTCCCCCGCGCCGAGCTCGACGGCGAGATGGGCGACTCCCTTCCCGGGCTCCAGGCTCGGCTCATGTCCCAGGCGCTCCGGAAGCTCACCGCCGCGATCTCTCGGTCGGGCACCGCGGTGATCTTCATCAACCCGATCCGCGAGACGATCGGCGTGAGGTTTGGCTGCCTGCATGTTGACACCAGAGGTGTCCTCGCTG
>JACQRS010000163.1 GCA_016206385.1 Candidatus Rokuibacteriota bacterium
CCCTGCCACTCTGGTGAGCTTGGGAATGACCTCCAGGTGCCAGTGGAAGTAGTCCGTCGCCGGATCCTTCAGGGGTGCCGTGTGGAGCATGAAGTTGAACGGCGGATCCAGAAGGACCCGGTTCATCCGCCGGAGCAGCTCCCCCATGGTCCGGGCCAAGGCATCCGCCTCCTCCTCGCTGATCTCTTCGTAGGCGGAGCGGTGGGTCTTGGGGAGAACCCAGGCCTCGAAAGGGAAGCGTGGCGCGAAGGGGGCCAGGGCGATGAAGCCGTCCTCCTCCAAGATGATGCGGCCGCTCCCCTGCCGCTCCTGTCTGACGATGTCGCACCACACGCAGCGCTCTTTGAGCTTGAAGTAGCGGGCCGCTCCCCCCACCTCTTCCTGGACCATGATGGGGACGATGGGTGTGGCGATGAGCTGTGAGTGAGGGTGCTCCAGCGAGGCGCCGGCAGCCTCGCCGTGGTTCTTGAAGATCAGCACGTACTCAAAGCGGGGGTCCTTCTTCAAGTCCGCAATGCGCTCGCGATAGATGCGGAAGACCTCCCCCACGGCCGAGCCGGGAAGGCTCGCGAGCGTGGCGTGATGGTCAGGGGTCTCGATGATCACTTCGTGGGCGCCGATCCCGCTCATCCGGTCGTAGAGTCCCTCGCCCGACGGTTCCAGCTCCCCTTCGACGCGCAGGGCCGGAAACTTGTTGGGCACCACGCGGAGCGACCAGCCCGGGCCGTTGGGAGCGCTGTCCGGGGCCCGCGACGCCTGGATCTCCGGCGGCGTGCTGGCCTCGTTTCCGGGACAAAACACGCACGGACCGCCCGTTGGCTTGACGGGCTGGGAGGCGAAGTCTGACGGCCGGCGGCTCCGCTCCGTCGAGATGATCACCCACCGCCCAACGACGGGGTCTTTCCTCAGCTCAGGCATGCCCGGACCCTCGCTCGGGAGATCTCACCAGCACCGGCTCCTCTTCCGGCCGTACGTCCCTCTCGAGGAGCGCGGCGAGCGCAGCCTGAGGCGATTTCTCCTGAAAGAGGACCGCACCGACCTCCTCGCAAATGGGCAGGGCCACGCCCACCCGGTGCGCCAGTCGGAGAGCGGATTCGGTGGTCTTCACCCCTTCAGCAACCATCCGGGTCTCGGCCTGGGCCTCCACCAGGCTCTTGCCCGCAGCCAGCGCCAGCCCGAGAGCCCGGTTTCGGCTGAGCGAGCCGGTGCAGGTCAACACCAAATCACCGAGCCCCGCCAGGCCCGCGAACGTGAGCGGCGAGGCCCCCAGCGCCACACCGAGCCGGCTGATCTCGGCAAGGCCGCGCGTGATGAGCGCAGCGCGAGCGTTCTCGCCGAGCCCCAGGCCATCCGAGATCCCGGTGGCAATGGCCATGATGTTCTTCAAGGCGCCGCCCAGCTCCACACCCACGACGTCTCGGTTGGTGTAGAGGCGGAACTCCCTGGACGCCAGGACCCGCTGAAGGCGGCTCGACAGATCCGGATCGGTCGACGCCACCACCGCGGCGGTGGGGCGTCCCAGCGCCACCTCACGGGCAAAGGTCGGACCCGAGAGCACAGCCACCGGTGAGGTTGGCGCAAGCTCGGCCAGGATCTCCGACATCCGTCGGGCCTCCACCGGGTCGAGCCCCTTCGTGGCCGAGAGCAGCGACACGCGAGGCCCGAGCCATGGTCGAGCGGCCTCAACCACAGAGGCAAAGACATGAGACGGAACCGCAATAATCGCGAGCTCGGCCTCCTTCAGGGCCTCGTCCAGCGCTGAGGTCGGATGGACCTCGGACGGCACCGGAATCCCCGGGAGGTACCAGGCGTTTTCCAGGCGCGCCCGCACCAGTGCGGTCAGCTCGGCCTCGAAGATCCACAGCCGGGGCGCCATTCCCAGCCGGGTCAGGTGGAGGGCCAGGGCGGTTCCCCAGCTTCCCCCGCCCAGCACCGCTACCGCGCCGGGCCTGCTCATGAGGCGGAAGCCCGCTCTCCCAGTTTCCGCTCGGTGCCGGCGACGAGGCGGGCGAGGTTGTCTCGGTGGCGCGCCATCACGATCAGGACTGCCGCGACCGTCGCGACGAGCGCCTGGACCGGGTAGCCCAGCAGGAGCACGCCGATGGGCAGGCACGCTGAGGCGGTAAGCGAGGCCAGGGACACGTACCGGAAGGTCAGGGCCACGATGGCCCACACCAGGATGGCTGGTAGCGTCGCCAGCGGCACCAGGCGGAGGAAGGCGCCCAGCCCTGTGGCGACACCCTTGCCGCCTCGAAACCCGAGAAAGACCGACCAGCAGTTGCCGACGATGGCCAGGACCGCGCCCGCGGCTCCCCACCACAGCTCGGGGCCGATCGCCTCGGCGAGCCACACGGCCAGCCAGCCCTTGGCCGCGTCCCCGGCGAACGTCACGGCGGCCGGCCCCTTGCCGAGGGTCCGCAGCACGTTGGTGGCGCCGACATTGCCGCTGCCGTGGCGCCGGATGTCCACCCCGCCAGCGAGGCGGGCCACCAGGTAGCCCACGGGCACCGCGCCCACGAGGTACACGAGGGCCAGCGCGAGGAGGCTCAGGGCCATCGGTCTTGATCGCGCACCAGCGCGTGATAGTCGGCCTTCCGGAAAAACCGGACGAAGTAGTCGATGCCCGACACCACCGTCAGCGCCAGCGCGATCCAGAGGACCGCGCCGGACAGCCAGTGAAACGGGACCGACTCTGGAGGGACTCCTTTCTCGAGAATCAGGAGCGTGATCGCCACGTACTGGCTCACGGTCTTGTACTTGCCGAGCGGGGAGGCCGGCACGATGACCCCGACCGACGCCGAAACGGCCCGGAGCCCGGTCACCGCCAGCTCGCGACCGACGATGACGAAGACCATCCAGGCCGGCACCGTTTCGATCTGCACTAGCGCCACCAGCGCGGCCGCCACCAGCAGCTTGTCCGCGACCGGATCCAGCAGCTTGCCGAGGGTGGTGACCTGGTTGCGGCGTCGCGCGATGAGGCCGTCGAGCCAGTCGGTGAGCGACGCGGCGACGAAGATGACGGCCGCGATGATGACATGCACCCGGGAGGAAGAGATGAGGAACATCACCACGAAGGGGACGAGGACGATGCGGACCAGCGTGAGGCCGATGGGGAGATTCACGATGTCATTCAACGTAAGAACCAGGTGCGGGGGCTCTCCCGAGACCCATGGAACAGCCGCGAACCATTATGCGGTCCGCCCAGGGTGATGTCAAGGAAAGCCCCGAGGCCGGAGCCGCGTCTCATCGGGGCTGTTCCCCCGCGGATCGCGTGACGACGCCGTGCTCCAGCACCGGGACATCGGGATAGACGCTCAGGGCCAGACACGGCGCAAGATCCGGGCCACGGCCGCGGCGGACCAGCTCTCGGGCCCAGGCCGAGTCCGTGAGGAGGCGACCCAACTGGTGGCGGTAGTCAACGGCCACGAGCCGGCAGGCGCGGGCAGCGTCGCTCAGCTCCAACCGGGCTCCCCGATCGGTGAGCGCCTCAAGGAGCAGGCCTGCACAGACGGTGTCTTCCAACGACAGGGTTCCCGACTCGCCCGAGCAGACCAGGGTGAGGTCCCGTCCCTCGGCCATCACCCACGCGGCCACGGCCTCCAGGTTCACCAGCCCGCCGACCGCCGTGGCAGCCGCCATCGAAGCCGCGGCGAGCGCCTGGGTGCCGTTGGTCGTCGTGAAGATCACAATCCTGTCCCTGACGCGCTCGGGCGTGTACTCGAGCGGGGAGTTTCCCAGATGAAAGCCCGCAATCGGCTCTCCCCCCCGCTCCCCTCCCAGGAGGACCTCGCCCCGCGGAAAGTCGTTGGCGCGCCCCCGGGCCGCTTCGGCAGTCAGCACCGGGATCACAAGCCGGCAGCCGTTGGCCAGGGCGGTGACGATTGTGGTGGAGGCGCGGAACACGTCAATGACGACCGCGCTCTGGCCCCGGAGGCTATCCGGCGAGAGGTCGCCCGACGTCAACACCACGTGGGCGTGCATCGGAGTTCGATCCTGCGCCCCGCTGCTCCGGGCGCAGCGGCAAGCGACCCGCGGGCGGGCGGCCGCCCACCCGCCGGCGAGCCGCTCAAGGCGTTGGAGTGCCCTGGCCCTCCGGCCCCCGCCCGCGGAGCGCGCGGATCTTGAGGCGAAGGGCCTGGAGGTTGATGAACCCCTCGGCGTCCTTCTGCCGGTAGACCTGATCGGCTTCGAAGGTGGCGAAGTCAGCTCGGTAGAGCGACCGAGGCGACCTCCGGCCCGCCACGATCACGTTCCCCTTGTAGAGCTTGAGCCTCACGGTCCCGGTCACCTCCGTCTGCGTTTCATCGATGAAGCGCTGAAGCGCCTCGCGCTCGGGGGCGAACCAGTAGCCGTAGTAGATCATCTCGGCGTACCGGGACACCAGGCTGTCGCGGAGGTGGAGGACCTCGCGGTCCAGGGTGAGGGATTCCAGCGCCCGATGAGCCGCGTGCAGGATGGTCCCCCCCGGTGTTTCGTACACGCCTCGCGATTTCATGCCCACGTAGCGGTTCTCCACCAGGTCCACCCGACCGACCCCGTGCTCCCCGCCGAGCCGGTTCAGCCGATCCAAGAGCTCCACCGGGCCGAGCGCCTTGCCGTCCACCGCCACCGGCTCACCCGACTGGAAGGTGATCTCCACGTACACCGGGACATCCGGGGCTGATTCCGGGGAGTTTGTGAGGAGGAACATCTTCTCCGGGGGCTCGGCCCAGGGATCCTCGAGCACGCCACCCTCGTACGAGACATGGAACAGGTTCCGGTCGGTAGAGTACGGTCGCCCGGCGGTCACGGGCACGGAGATGCCGTGCCGCTCGGCGAAGGCAAGCAGGGTGGAACGCGAGTTCAGGTCCCATTCCCGCCAGGGCGCGATCACCCCGAGCTGGGGAGCCAGCGCGGCGTAGGTCAGCTCGAAGCGCACCTGGTCATTTCCCTTGCCCGTCGCCCCGTGCGCCACGGCATCTGCGCGCTCGCGGAGCGCAATCTCCACCTGGCGCTTGGCGATCAGCGGCCGGGCGATGGAGGTCCCCAGCAGGTATCCGCCCTCGTACACCGCGTTGGCCCGGAGCATGGGAAACACGTGGTTCCGAACAAACTCCTCGCGGAGGTCCTCGATAAACACCTGGGACGCGCCCGTCTTGAGCGCTCTGTCGCGGATGGTGAGAAGCTCCTCGCCCTGCCCCAGGTCGGCGCAGAAGGCAATCACCTGGCAGCCGTAGCTTTCGATCAACCAGCGGAGGATGACCGAGGTGTCCAGGCCGCCCGAGTATGCGAGCACGACTTTGCGCGGGCTCATCGCATTGGGGGCGCTCAGGGCTTGGCGGGGAGCGCGAAGGTCCCGTCCTTGGGGGACCCGGGAGCGGAGAAGGTGATCCGCTTGATCGTGAAGTAGGGGCAGAGGACCACCCGCGCCTCTCCTCGCTCCCCATGGGCCGAGAGGCTCAGCCAGCTCTCCTTGGTCAGGCCGATGGCCCGGAGGCGGAACGCGGTGCCGTCATCCAGGAGCAGCTCCACCACGGGCGCGGCGATCTTGTGGTCCCGGCAGAACTGCTGGGCGCAGTCGAGGAACTGCCGCTCGAAGAACGTCCGGTCAAACATCGCCGCCCCCCAGAAGCGCGAGGAGGACGGCCTTCTGGACGTGGAGACGGTTCTCGGCCTGGTCCAGCACCAGACTCCGGGGACCGTCCACCACCGCATCGGTGATCTCCTCACCCCGATGGGCCGGCAGGCAGTGCATGACCCGCGCCGAGGGCTTGGCGAACCCCAGGAGGCTCTCGTTCACCTGGTAGCGCCCGAACGCCTCGAGCCGCCGCGCGTGCTCCGCCTCCTGTCCCATGCTGATCCAGACGTCCGTGTAGAGCGCGTCGGCGTCCCGAGCCGCCTCCTGCGGCTC
>JACQRS010000149.1 GCA_016206385.1 Candidatus Rokuibacteriota bacterium
CGCTGGAGCTGAACGACCGGGTGGTGTCCATCAACCGCGTCGCCAAAGTGGTCAAGGGCGGGCGGCGCTTCTCGTTCACGGCGCTGGTCGTCGTCGGCGACGGCCGGGGCCATGTGGGCGTGGGACTGGGCAAGGCCCACGAGGTGCCCGAGGCCATCCGCAAGGCCGTGGAGCATGCCAAGAAGGATCTGATCTTCGTTCCGCTCCGGGACACCACGATCCCGTTCCAGATCACCGGACGCTTCGGCTCGGGCCGGGTGTTCCTCAAGCCGGCAGCCGCGGGGACCGGGGTCATCGCGGGGGGCGCGGTTCGCCCGGTGCTGGAGGCCGCGGGCGTCCATGATATCCTGACCAAGACGCTGGGCTCCAACAATCCCCACAACGTCCTGAAGGCGACCCTCGACGCGCTGCGACGGATCAAGCGTCTGCAGGACACCTACAGCGCCCGCAAGCGTAGCGTTCAGGAGACGGGTGCGGAGGAAAAAGAAGGTGCCCGCGAAGAAGCTTAAGGTGACGCTGGTCCGGAGCCTGAGCGGGCTCTCCCCGAAGCAGGAGGCCACGGTCAGGGCCCTCGGGCTCAGAAAGATCAGGCAGACGGTCGTCCACGACGATACCCCGACGATCAGGGGGATGATCTTCCGGGTGGTGCACTGCGTGAAGACCGAAGAGTCGCGCGATGAGGCTTGAGCAGCTTTCTCCGGCGCCCGGAGCAAAGAAGCGGCCCAAGCGCGTCGGGCGAGGCCCCGGCTCGGGTCACGGTAAGACGTCCGGCAAGGGCCACAAGGGGCAGAAAGCGCGCTCTGGCGGGGGCAAGGGCGGCGGCTTCGAGGGGGGCCAGATGCCCCTGTATCGCCGCGTGCCGAAGCGCGGTTTCACACCCCGCGAGCGCACGGTGTACACGGTGGTCAACGTGAAGGACCTTCACGCATTCAGCGCCGGGAGCGTGGTGGACCCCGAGGGGCTCGTCAAGGCGGGCCTGGTCAAGAAGGCCGAGCGCGACCGGGTGAAGATCCTGGGGGACGGTGAACTGCCCCACGCGCTCACCGTCAGGGCCCACCGGGTCAGCGCCTCGGCGCGGCAGAAGATCGAGGCAGCGGGCGGCCGGGTTGAGGTGCTCTCCGCATGATCGAGGGCCTCCAGAGCTTTCAAAACATTTTTAAGGTTCCGGAGCTCAAGCGCCGGCTCCTGATCACGTTCGGGCTGCTCGCCGCCTATCGGGTCGGGGCCCACGTCCCCACCCCCGGCATCGACGGCGACGCGCTGGCCCAGTTCTTCGACCAGGTCGCGGGGACCCTGCTGGGAATGGTGGACCTCTTCTCGGGCGGGAACCTCCGGCGGCTCACGGTCTTCGCCCTGGGCATCATGCCCTACATCTCCGCCTCCATCATCCTGCAGCTCCTCACCGTGGTGATGCCGGCGCTCGAGCGGCTGGCCAAGGAGGGCGAGGCGGGCCGGAAGAAGATCACCCAGTACACCCGGTACGGCACGATCGTGCTCTCGGCCATCCAGGCCTTCGGCATCGCCATCGGGCTCGAGGGGATGCGCAGCCCCAGCGGGATCTCCGTGGTCCCCGAGCCCGGCTGGGGTTTTCGGTTCCTGACCATGCTGACCCTGACCTCCGGCACGGCGCTGATCATGTGGCTCGGCGAGCAGATCTCCGAAAAAGGGATCGGCAACGGCATCTCCCTGATCATCTTCGCCGGGATCGTGGTGCGCCTCCCCTCGGCCATCGTGGCGTCGTACACGCTCATGTCCACGGGCGAGCTCAAGCTCTTCGTGTTCGGCGGGATCGTGGTCGTCAAGCTCGGGGTCACCACCGCCGTGGTGCTCATGCAGGAGGGGCAGCGCAAGATTCCGGTCCAGTACGCCAAGCGCGTGGTCGGTCGACGCGTTTACGGCGGCCAATCGACGCATATCCCGCTGAGGATCAATACGGCCGGCGTGATCCCCGTGATCTTCGCCTCCTCCATCATCCTCTTCCCCGCCACGCTCACGCGGTTCATCCCCCATCCCTGGATGCAGATCCTCTCCGACTCCCTCTCCCCCGGACGGCTCGTCTACACGGTCCTCTACTCGGGCTTCATCATCTTCTTCGCCTACTTCTACACGGCCATCGTGTTCAACCCTGTGGACCTGGCAGACAACATGAAGAAGTACGGGGGGTTCATCCCGGGCGTGCGCCCCGGCAGGAAGACCGCGGAGTACATCGACCGGACGCTGACCCGCATCACGCTGCCCGGCGCCATCGCCCTGGCGCTGGTCTCCATCCTGCCCGACTTCCTCATCCTGTGGTTCAACGTGCCCTTCTTCTTCGGGGGGACGAGCCTTCTCATCGTGGTCGGCGTGGCGCTCGACACCGTGCGTCAGATGGAGTCCCACCTCCTGATGCGCCACTACGAGGGCTTTCTGCGGAAAAAAGCCAAGGTCCGGGTGTAGCTGTGCGCGTCGTCTTTCTGGGGCCGCCGGGGGCGGGAAAGGGGACTCAGGCGCGGGGGCTGGCCGCCGAGCTGGGGGTGCCCCAGATCGCCACCGGCGACATCCTGCGGGAAGCCGTGGCAAAGCAGACCCGGCTCGGCCTCGAAGCCAAGCGCTACATGGACCGGGGCGCTCTCGTTCCCGACGAGGTAGTGATCGGGCTCGTCGCCGAGCAGCTCGACCACGGCACGGCCCAGAACGGGTTCCTCCTGGACGGCTTCCCGCGCAACGTGGCCCAGGCCGAGGCCCTCGAGGCGCTCCTGGACGACCACGGCGTGGCGCTCGACCGGGTGATCTTCTTCGAGGTGTCGGAGGCCGAGCTGGTTCGCCGGCTCACGGGACGGCGGGTGTGCCGGCGCTGTGGTGCGACGTCTCACCTGGTCTCCTCGCCGCCCACGGTGGCGGGGACATGCGACAGGTGCGGCGGCGAGCTCTACCAGCGGGAGGACGACGGCGAGGCCGCCGTCCGCCACCGCCTCCGCGTGTACGAGCGGGAGACCGCCCCGCTCCTCGACTACTACCGGGGCCGCGGGCTCCTCACGCCGGTGAAGGGCGAAGGCCCGATGGAGGCGGTCGCCGAGTCGATCTGGGTGACCCTCGAGGGGAAGGAGGCGCGGTGATCATCCTCAAGTCGCCCCGGGAGATCGGGCTTTCCTCGGAGGGGGGCTGCGCCCCCCTTCCGAACCTCCCCCAGGACGTGGCGCGGGCAAAGCCCGCGCTCGAAACGACCGGGGTAGGTGCGTGATGATCATCCTGAAG